>JAZKSQ010000129.1:0-4820 GCA_036625995.1 Thermoplasmatota archaeon
TCTTATCTATAAATTGAAATCAATTCAATTTAAAAAATAGTTTCGGGATGAAGCCCGAAGTCGACAAAAGACTATTCTAAGATTAAAACAAACATATTTTTAAAAAAAAATCTACCCTTTGTTTTTCATAAACTCATTTTTAAGGGTTGGGGCAAATAATTTAAAACACCATAACCTTTAAAACATTAAAATCATTTCCGATAGGGATATTCGAAACAAACTAAGGAATTGAAAAATAAGTAAGATCAGACTTACAAAAAAATGATTTTTTGGTGAAAATGATATATGAATAAAACTAAAATGGTTTTTCCAGGTGATCAACTATCTACATTAGAAGAACTTAATCCTGGAGACGGAACATTTGAAGAAGATGGAGTAATCAGAGCCTCACGAGTTGGTAGATTCACGATAGATAAAAAAGATAGGGAAGCTAGAGTTACACCCTTAACAGATATTCCTATAGAAGTTAAAAAAGGAGATATCGTACTTGCAGAGGTAAGATCAACTCGTTCATCTATGGTGATAGCTGACGTTATTCATGTAAAAGGTAAAAACAGAGAGATATCTGGAGATACAAATGGAACATTAATGGTATCTGAGATATCAAATAGATATATCAAAAAAGCGAATACCGAGTTTGCAGCAGGGGATATTCTTCGAGCTAAAGTGATACAGGTAAACCCTAGTATCCAGCTTTCAACAAAAGATAAGGATTTAGGTGTAATCAAAGGTAGATGCAAAGAATGTAGAAATCCTTTGGTAAAACAAGGTAAAAAATTAAAATGCCCTAATTGTGGAAGTACTGAAAGAAGAACTACTGCGTCAGATTACGGTAAATATGACGTAAAAAAACTGTAAAAAAAAAAATAAATGAATTGTTTAAGTCGAGGATTGAAAGCTACCATGGAAATAAGGAAGATTAAAAAAACAACAAAACAAATTGAAATTGAAATCAAAGATGAAAACGAAACTATACTGAATCCTTTAAAAGAAGTTTTGCTTGAAGATAAAAACGTAGACTATGCAACCGTGATGAGTGAACATCCACAATCAAATAAAAGAACGTTGTATCTAAGATTAAAGAAAGGAAAAAAGGCTACTCCCATCAAAGTTTTAACTAAATCAATAGAAAGATTAGAAGATGAAGTAAAAAAATTCAAGAAAAACTTCGAATAAAAAAAATATTCATTTTTTTCTGTCTTCTATCAAAAAAAGAGTTGAGTTAAAAAAATTATTTCTTTTTTTTATGAAAGCTGCATGTGAAGAAAAAAAAATTGGAATAGATACTTTTCTTACAGATACACCAGGTATAGGTGGAAAAATAAAGATAAAAACTGAGGATTTCATTGTAAAAGAGAGACCTGATTTTCCAAAAAGAGAAAAAAACGGTAGATACACTATTGTTGAAATTACAGAGAAAGCCTGGGAGACTAACCAACTGGTTAAATCACTTTCTAATGAAACCCATATTTCTCGAAAAAGAATAAAGTTTGCAGGTACTAAAGATAAAAAAGCAAAAACCATTCGTTTTTTTTCTTTTCAAGATGTAGAACCGGAACAGATTGAAAAAATTAGTTTAAAAAATGTTGAAATAAAAAAGATATTTTCCTCCAATAGACCATTACGAATTGGTGATTTAAAAGGAAATTATTTTGAGATAACTATTAGAAAAATTGATGAAAAAATAAAGAAAGAAATCGTTGGTGAAACCACGGAGTCAATTAAAAAAAATGGAGGGTTTCCTAACTATTTTGGGATTCAAAGATTTGGAAAGATGAGGACCAATACCCATAAAGTCGGTAGATATTTGATCCAAGGTAATTTGAAAAAAGCAGTTATGGCTTATCTAGGTGATCCTAATGATAAAGAACCTGAAGAAATTTATAAAATTAGAGAAGAAATTGAAAAAAAACATAACTTTAAACAGGCTTTAAAAAAGCTTCCTAATTATTTATATTTTGAAAAAGCTATTTTAAACAAATTAGCTGTAAATCCTGAAGGATATAAACAGGCTCTTGAGCAGCTTCCTAAAAATCTGCTTACTATGTTTGTTTATGCCTATCAGTCTTTTCTTTTCAATAAAATAGTTTCTGAGAGAATTAAAAAAAATATTCCTTTAAATAAAGCTGTCCCTGGTGACATTATACATCCCATTAGAAAAAATAAGATTAAAAATAAAAACATCTTTGTAACATCCGACAATGTAGATAAAGTAAATATTCAGATACGAAAAAAGAAGGCTGTCGTCACAGGGTTGCTTTTGGGAACTGAATCAGTTTATGCCAAAGGACTAATGGGTGAGATTGAAAAAAAGGTGATAAATCAGGAAAATATTAAAAAAAGAGATTTTATAATTCCGGAGATACCCTATCTTTCATCAAAAGGCCTTCGAAGACCTGTTATTGCCTTTGTAAAAAATCTTTCATATAAAATCGGCAAAGATGAGTTAAACCGTAACAAAAAAAAGTTAGGATTAAAATTTGGTTTAGACAAAGGAACATATGCTACCTCGCTATTGAGGGAATATATGAAATCAACAGATATATCGAATTATTAAAAAAACCGGAGGTTTATATGTTTAAATCCGGTTGTTAAATAGAAACCGTTTTAATACTCCTTTATATTAAGAGATGCCGTTCGGAGTCAACATTAAAAAAAATAGTTGTTGTAAAGAGTAAATCCATATGTGCCGGTGAAAAAGTACAATGATTAAGTCTGTTTCACAGAAATATAAACCAAGAGAAGTTGAAGAAAAAATACAGAATTTTTGGTCTGAAAAACAAATTTTTAAAAAATCTGTTGATCAAAGAAGAAAACAGCCTCCATATGTATTTTTAGAGGGGCCTCCTACAGCAAATGGTATGCCTCATCCCGGGCATGTTTTAACAAGAGTAATTAAAGATTTTTATATAAGATATCAAACAATGCATGGCTTTTATGTTGAAAGAAAAGCAGGGTGGGATACACATGGATTACCTGTGGAGATTGAGGTTGAAAAAAAACTTGATCTTGATGATAAAAATGCTGTGGAAAGGTATGGTGTTGAAAAATTTATCGATGAATGTAAAAAAAGTGTTTTCAAATATGAAAACGCATGGGTTAGATTGACTAAAAGAATAGGTTTTTGGATTGATATGGATGAGCCATATGTTACTTTAAAAAATGATTATATAGAATCGGTTTGGTGGTCTTTAAAACAGGCTTGGGAAAAAAAGTTGTTATATAAAGGATATAAAGTAGTTCCTTATTGTCCTAGATGCGGTACTGCACTTTCGGCCCATGAGATAGCGCAAGGATATAAAACAGTTGAAGATCCTTCTATATTTATTAAATTCAAGATAAAAGATGAGGATAGTTATCTTCTTGCTTGGACTACAACTCCTTGGACTTTGATATCTAATGTCGCCTTAGCGGTTCATCCTGAGGAATTATATGTTAAAATTAGGTATCATGGTGAAAAATTTATTTTAGCTGAAGAGATAGCTTCTACTCTTCTTAAAGGAGAGCAATATGAAATATTGGATGGCTTTAAAGGAGAGGAGTTAGAAGGAGTTGAATATGAACCTCTTTTTGATTATGCAGATCCTGACAAAAAGGCTTGGTATGTAGTTCTTGCTGATTTTGTGACGATGGATGAAGGTACTGGTGTTGTACATGTTGCTCCTGCTTTTGGTGAAGATGACTATCAGATAGGTAAAAAATATGATCTACCAGTTGTACAGCTGGTGAAACTTGATGGGAGTTTTCCTGAAGAAGTACCTTTATGGGAAGGAAAATTTGTAAAGGATGCTGATCCTGAAATAATTGAAAACCTTAAAGAAAGAAACCTTCTTGAAGGCGTTACAACTTATGAACACGAGTATCCATTCTGTTGGAGATGCGACTCTCCGTTGTTGTATTATGCTATGGAATCATGGTTTATTGCCATGTCTAAAGTTCAGGACGACCTTATTGATAACAACCAAGAAATTAACTGGTATCCTGAACATTTGAAAGACGGTAGATTTGGTGATTTTATAAAAGATGTTAAAGACTGGGCTTTGTCACGTGAAAGATACTGGGGCACGCCTCTACCTATATGGACCTGTAAAAATGAGGGATGTCAACATCAAATATGTATAGGGAGTGTAGAAGAACTTAAAGAAGTAAGTGAAACTTTTCCTGAGGATGAGGAATATGATTTACATAAGTCATTGGTAGATGCTTTGAAAGTCAAGTGTCCAAAATGTGATGGTTATATGGACAGGGAAGATGAAGTGATTGATTGTTGGTATGATTCAGGTTCAGCTCCTTTTGCTCAATGGCATTATCCTTTTGAAAATAAAGAAAAATTCGAAAAAAATTTTCCTGTTGACTTTATAAGTGAGGCTCTTGATCAGACCCGGGGATGGTTTTATTCCCTTCTGGCGATATCTACTTTTCTTTTCAACAAGCCTGCATATAAAAATGTGTTGACTTTAGGTTTAGTTTTAGATGAAAACAATCAGAAGATGAGTAAAAGTAAAAGAAATTATGTGGATCCTGAAATTATTTTAGATAATGAAGGAGCAGATGCTTTACGTTGGTATCTTATGTCTGCTAACGCTCCATGGAATTCAACTCGTTTTTATGAAAAAGCAGTTAAAGAAACGCTTAGGAAATTTATTCTTACTCTTTGGAATTCCTATAACTTTTTTACTACATATGCTTCATTAGATGAATTTAATCCTGTTGAAGATAAAGTGTCATTACAGGATAGACCTCCTTTAGATCGTTGGATAGTTAGTCGTTTTTATAATACTCTAAAACAGGTTGAGGAATATATTGACAGGTTTGAGATT
>JAZKSQ010000130.1:0-4812 GCA_036625995.1 Thermoplasmatota archaeon
GGAACCGTTTATAGATGGTGATCCGGGTGGACGGTTTCCTACAGTTGGATAGTCTTTATTTTCCCACTCTGTTATTCCTCCAACCATGTTATATATTGTGCCTTCAAAATTATTTTCAACAAGTGTGCTAGCTGCTTGCAAACTTCTCACACCTGATTTACAATATAAAATAATTTCTTTTCCTTCATATAGAGTTATAAATTTCTGTAATATAGATTCATTATTCCATGCACAGCTACAATGATGACGGGGATATTCTGGATAAGGGGTCTTAATATGTTTATTTGCCCATTCTGCATCAGTGCGAACGTCAATTGGAATTTGAATTCCATTTGAAGTATCATTTAGCATTTGCCATGCTTCTTCGGCATTTATATTAGTATATACATTTTTGTTATTTTTTCCCAAGGCTGTAGCTAAAAAAATGGTGTTGATAAGTAGTATAATCGCCAATAAGAAAGATATTGTTTTTCTTTTTTTGTGAATCATTTATTTATTTCCCCCAAAGAATTTTTATTTTAGACATTATATTATAAACAATTGTGAATTTATAAATCTTTCCTATAATATCTAAAAAAAAATTACTTTAAAAAAAAAATACATTTCCCAATAGTATTAAACAAAAAAATATCGGGGGCTTTTTCATATTATTTTAAATAAACGAAAAAAATATATGACAGTCAAGAATGACATCTACTATGCTAAAAAAGATAATATCAGTTTCGGTATCAGCTATATTACTATCGACCTTAACTTTAATGCTACTCGGATATTTGAATCCTTATGTCTTCTGGATAGTTGCAGGAGTATCAGCATTAATAGCATTTATAATAATCCCTAAACTACTGGATTAAAAGAAAAGTTAATAACCTCTAAGTTATTTTTTCTACTATGGTCTCGTAGTCTAGATATTCAGCTGCCGTCAACAAATCTACATTTTTTTTGTAAGCTGTATCCCAAGCCTTTTTTGTGTGTTTTCTAAAGTTTTTCTCTCGAACAAGATGGTGATCATAAATTATTACATCTGAATCAATATTTTTTATGATTTTACAGGCGTTATCTACTGCCCTGCCCAGGTTTATTTTGTTTAAAAGAAAACCATACATATATGTCATAGGGCCATCAAGAATCAAATAATCTGGGTTTTCTTTAATAATCCATTCTGCATAATCCTCGATAATAGGCCCATTCAAATCTGAGGAATGTAAAAATTTTTTACCATTATGTTCTATAACTGTGGAAAACACCCATCCCACCTTTGAATATTCAATTCCATGAAATAAAGGCCCGGTGAAACGTAAAACAGTATCTTCGAATTTGAAAACCTGATTTTCAGGGTAGACTATTTTTATGTTATTTTTATCTAAAGGTAAGATTTTATTTCTTTTAATCCATTTTGCCTTCTTTCGTTTATATCGTCTTTTACCTTTTTTCATTAACTCATTCCTACGCTTTTGATAATCACCAAAATCTTTATTATTTGAGACAGGGAGAAAATTTAGTAAACTTTCAGGGTAATCTCCGATTGATTTACTCTGTTCTTGTCTTTCATTTATAGTTATATCAGAATTTTTTATAAGGGTTTTAAAAAAATTTTCGGCTCGCTGTCTTTGAGAGTCGTTTATATACTCGTTTGGATTTTTTGTGAAAAGTTTTTTTCCTTCATAAATATCTCTTTTATCGGGTAAAAAATGGTCATAATGATAATGAGAAACAACAATTATTTCTGCATCTTGAGCTGCTTTTCTAATAGATTTCAGTCCCTGTTTTTTCCATTGTTCTTTCTGTTGGGAGGATGCCGGAAAAGAAGGCTGCATGACAGTTACCCCAGGATCTATAAGAACTTTAATATCAGAAGTTTCCACTAAAGTACATGAAGATTTTGCGCCTATTGAATCGAAACATATAGGTTTAAATTTTAAAGCCATATATTTTATTAATCTAAGATTTCAGTTTCTACTATTTAAAACCAATATATATTTTGGAGTAACATTATAAAAAAAGTATCTAAAAAAATTTGCTTTTATAGCTCTACCCTTGAAAAACAAAAACATTTTTAAGTTTAGGTATCCATAATAAAATATGGTTAACTCAAAAAAAATTATTGTAGTTATTTCAATCATTTTTGCAATATCGGTTTTGATATTTGCAGGTTGTAATAGCCAAACAGATCAACCGCAAAATAATACAGAACCAGATAACAGTTCAAATTCTACTAGTATGACTGGAAATGTTGTTGCTACTGTAAACGGTGAAAACATCACTTCAGAAGAAGTCGAAAAATATGTGCAACAGAAACAAGGTCAAATATCTAAAGCAGAAGGACTTAGACGGCTGATAGATTTAAAAGTAATTTTTCAACAAGCACAAAAAGAAGGATACGTTCCAAGTGATGCAGAAGCAGAATCGAAACTAGAGGGACTGCTTAAACAGCAAAATTTAACTCTTGAAGATTATAAACAGCAACTTGAACAGCAAGGAAGATCTTATGAACAACAGTTACAAAAATATAAAGAACAGTTAGCTAGGCAGAATTATATAGATGATGAAATTAAAAAGGAAGAATTTAATATAACTGACGAGCAAGCAAAAGCAGAACTAGAGAATATGTTTGAGAATAACGCCTCAACTCTAGAAGATTACAAAAAACTACTTGAAAAAGAATACCAGATGTCTTATGAACAATTCAAAAGAGGGTTGAAAGAACAACTTTTAATTCAGGATCTTCGAGACAAGGCAGATATCTCTTATAAACAATAAGATTCCACAAGGAAAGTTTTATTCTGTCAAAAAAAAGCATAAATCTATATTTCATAGGAAAATTTTTTCCCTAATTTATTTTATATAATTTTAATAGTGATGCGTCTTAACTATTTAAAGCATAAACTTCTTAACTTTTCTTTTGAATAGTTGGATTTTGATGTATCATGAAGGTTGGTATAGCGTTTATCCGTGGGATAGGGATATTTGGAAGTAAAAACTTTACAAAAAAAGAAGTCATTAGTTGTCTTGAAGAGATTGAAGATAATGATATAAGAATTATCGGGATGTTTAGCAACGATAATATTGTATTTGAAAAAACAGAGGATATTCATTATGCAACTGTGGGCTCTATGATTGAAAAAGCATTGTCTGAAGAATTTGGTGTGGAGTTCAATGTCACTACAAGAGCTTTTAGGACGGTAAAGAGATTAATCGAGAAATATGATTAGCTGTAGCAGTAAGTTGAACTTTTTTTGGGTGTTTATTTTTCGCAATATTTATTAAACCGACGGAAGTAGTGCATTTAGGATGATGGATTCTAAAACTAAAGTTACTTTGGCTCTAATTTTGCTATCCTCAACTTTTACAGTGATGGCAGGTGCAATAATAGGACCTGTAGTGAATCTAATTCGTGAAAGTTTTGGTGTCAGTCAGTCTATGGCTGGATTGATTGTGACTACACATGGTCTTTTTATCGCTGGTTTAAGTCCAGTATGGGGTTTAATAATAGATAAAGTTGGAAGTAAAAAACCCTATGTTTTCGGGCTAATACTTTATGGTGCAGCTGGGGGAACTGGTCTTTTTATTAATTCTTACTGGTTATTGATTGTAAGTCGTGCTATTTTTGGAATTGCCGTGGCTGCCGTTTATACTTCTATTACCGTCATGATTTTGAATCTCTATAGTCGCAAAGAAAGAAATAAGGTGATGGGCTGGAGAGGTAGCAGCAATAGTTTAAGTGCAGCGGTCTGGCCGTTGATAGGTGGTAGTTTGGGTGTTTTTTCTTGGCATCTTCCTTTCGGTATTTACCTGTTGGCCCTTCCACTTGGATTTTTGGCTTTTTTCTTTGTGCCTAGTGTGAATTCTTATGATAGGGGATTTGGAGGTGGAAAAGTTTCTATTTGGAGTGTTTTTAGTGATAAACCAGTTTTGTTCGCTGTTTATGGATTTATGTTTCTGACGAATTTTTTTCTTTATACCAATGTAGTCTATATTCCAAGATTATTGGAGACTTTTGAGGTTGCTAATCCTTTTTATATTAGTTTATTTCTGGCTGCAATGGGTGTTTCAGGTGGAATAATGGCTGCATTTTATTATAAAGTAAAATCTTGTTTTGAATATCGTAAAATTGTTTTAATCTCTCTTCTATTTTGGACTGCAGCTTTTACTTTGGCTAAGTTTGCATCAAATGTTTTTTTTGTTGGTTTATCGGTTATTTTGTATGGTATCGGACAGGGTTTGGCTTTGCCGACTGCAATGGTTTGGGTTGGAGACGTTGTTTCCAGTCGTTTTTATGGTAGAGTTGGTTCTTATCTTGGGACGTTTGGTTATTTAGGACAGTTTTCGGCACCTATAATTTTTGCGTCTGCACTACTTTTCGTGAAGATAGAAGATATTTTTTTAACATCAGCTATTTTGTCTAGTATATTGTTGATTGTTGGATTTATTAAGGTTAGAATATCTTAAAAAAAAATTAGGGAATCTTTATAGAACATCTAAGAACGTATTTTTTCTTCCTTTATTTTTTTTTTTGTTTTAAAGTTTTAAAAGATTTTATATAATAGAGGTTTCATTAATCGATTAATTTATATTATAGCAAATTAATATTTAATTTAGGGATAAAATGTCTTACAGGGAAAACTTCGAATCGTTCATACCCGCAAAAAAAAGTACACCTGAGTTAACCCTTAAAGCAGTAGTAGTTGGGGCTTTGCTTGCAATCATCCTAGGATCAGCTAACGCCTATTTTGGCCTATACGCCGGGATGACTATATCAGCTGCCATACCTGGGGCGGTAATGGCTTTTGCATTACTACGACCGTTAAAGGG
>JAZKSQ010000131.1:0-4776 GCA_036625995.1 Thermoplasmatota archaeon
TTTTAAACGAATCTATATCTCTACTTTTATTGCTTCCAGGTAGACCTGGCATCATATGAAAACAGATTTTAAAACCGGCGTTTCTTGCATTTTTTGCCGCAGAGACAGTATCATAGATGGTATGGCCACGTCTCATATTATATAACAAGTCATCATAGACGGTCTGAACACCTAGCTCCACTCTTGTTGCCCCTAAAAAAAGAGAGCGATCTATATGTTGAAGTCTAAACCAGTCAGGCCGGGTTTCTACAGTTAGTCCTATACATCTAGAATCTGCTTTTTCGTTAATCTTTTTAGCTTCAATTAGATTTTTTGATTTTTTTTGATTTAATGCATCAAAACATCTTTTAATAAACCATTTTTGATAATATGGAAGACGTGCGGTAAATGTACCACCCATTATAATAAGATCTATTTTATCTACAGGATGGCCTATAGCTTTAAGTTGTTCTATCCTGTTTTCTACTTGGTGGTAAGGATCAAAATCATTAAGGTCTGCTCTCATCGCAGCTGGTTCATAACCTGTATAGCTTTGAGGAGTATAGTTTTCAGGTCCTCCTGGGCAAGGAATACATTTTCCATGTGGACAAGAGGAAGGAGAGGTCATAACAGCTACAATCGCTACACCAGAAATAGTACGCATCGGCTTACGTCGCAGCACCGATAAAAGAGTTTTATATTTTTTTTCGGAGATGTTTTCAGGGATTTTTTCCAGTATTTCACTGTCTGCAGGTACTCTTTTTAGATTATATTTTCTACAGAAACGAATTTTTGCTTTATGTAATTCTTGTTTAGAATTAATTTTATTTTGAAGGATTTCTTCTATGATATCTTCATGAAATGTCATCTAAAACAGGTTTATTATCCAGGGTGGATAAAAAACCTTCCATAAAAAATTTTCTCTCAATATTATTCTCAAATTAATAATTAAATTTTTTTAAAGGGGGTAGGTTTATTAACGACATCTCTTTTTTTGAAAATCAAAAAAATCATTTCAAAAATATTTAGTTATATTCTATTTATGGTGAAATTTTGACAGAAGAGATTATTAAAACCAAAAATCTTACTAAAAAATTCAATGGTTTTACAGCAGTAGATAGTGTTTCTTTTTCTGTAAAAGAAGGCGAGATCTTTGGTTTTTTAGGGCCAAATGGGGCAGGAAAAACTACTACTGCTAAAATGTTGACAACATTGCTTATACCTACTTCTGGTTATGCAGAAATATCTGGCTATAATATCCTAGAAGATAAAGATAAAGTCAGGAAAAATATAGGTGTAGTCTTTCAGGAACCGGCTTTAGATACAGAACTTACAGGTAGGGAGAATTTGGAATACCATGCAAGAATGTATGCTATACCTAGAAAAAAAAGAAAGGACAGGATAAGAGAAGTATTGGAATTGGTTGATCTTAAAGATAAAAAAGATTTGTTGGTTAAGAAATATTCAGGTGGAATGAAAAGAAGACTTGAAATAGCGCGGGGTCTTATGCATTCACCAACCGTCTTGTTTTTAGATGAACCTACTTTAGGTTTGGATTCTCAAACCCGTAGAGCTATATGGGATTATATAAAAAACATGAATAAAAATGAGAATACCACTATTTTTTTAACTACTCATTATATGGAGGAAGCTGATAAGCTCTGTAATCGAATAGGAATTATCGATAATGGTAAAATTTTGGAGATGGATGATACCAAATCTTTGAAAGATTCAATTGGAAACGACGTTATAACTCTTAAAACAAAAAATATCGGTAAGCTTTTGAGTTTGTTAAAACAATTTGATTGGATTCAAAAGGCCAAAAGACATGACAATTATCTTACACTTGGAGTTGAAAAAGGCGAGGAGAAAATACCTTTAATAATTGATCTTGCCCATAAAAATGATGTACGTATTAGATCAATAGATGTACATAAACCAACTCTTGATGACGTATTTTTGGCTATAACTGGACGTAGTATTAGAAATAAAGAGAAAAAAACATCTACGGTTGTGAAGAGGTAAAGATTATTTTATGTTACAATCTGAGTTAGAAGCAATTTATATGATGTGGCTTCGTCAGTTGAAACGATTTCTCCGCTCTAAAAGCAGAGTGCTTTCCGCGGTTATTAGGCCTCTTTTCTTTTTAGTAATACTTGGAAGTGGATTAAGAGCTACTATGTCCGGTAATATCCTCGAAGGTGATTATCTTACTTTTCTTGCTCCGGGGATAGTGGGTATGGCTATCCTTTTTTCTTCTATGTTTACCGGTATTTCTGTAATTTGGGATAAACAATTTGGATTTCTACAAGAAGTTTTAGTTGCACCGATATCTCGTTTTTCAATAATTATAGGACGAACCCTAGGTGGAGCGACCATTGCTTTAATTCAAGGTTTGTTGATATTATTTATAGCTCTTCTTCTACAAATCAATATAAATTCAAACATCTTTCAGTTAATATTAGCCTTAGTTATAATGGTACTCGTTGCTTTTGCTACTGTAGGTTTTGGATTAGTTCTGTCTACAAGAATACAGGATTTTCAGGGTTTTCAAATAATAATGACCTTGGTAATCATGCCTCTTTTATTTTCATCTTCTGCCTTTTTCCCTATAGCAAACAATCCCTCACTTCCAGATATTGTCGTGCAATTATCTTATTTTAACCCTCTTTTTTATATGATTGATGGAATTAGAGGAAGTCTTACCGGTGTGAACTATGTACTAGATCCCATCTACAATTTTTTGGTGGTATTAGGGTTATGTATTTTTATGATGGCTTTAGGTGGTTATCTTTTCAACCGAAGTGAAATGTAAAAAAATGTTTTTTTTGTCTCTATAAAACTGTCATAGCTGTAAATACAGATAGTATTATAACAGCTGTTACTAGAAGAATAAGGGCTATTTTCCAGTTAGATCCAACTATGATAGGTATAGGGCCGATAAAGACTATCCCTCCTCCATGAACCGATTTTTTGTCTCCATCTGGAGTTTCTCTTTTTTCAAAAACATCTTCATAAAAGCTGTTTTCGTAAGAAAAAGACGAGATAAAACCTAAGAAGTATAGTACGATTGATAGAAAGATACATCCTATACCTAAAAAACCATATATTCCGCTGCCTACTATAAAAGGAAAAATAACGATTATTCCAACATCTATTTCACCTATATAAATTCCAAAAATTGTAAGAATTATTCCTAGAAACAGAAATATCAATGATAGAAAATGATATTTATTCATAAATAAAATCTCTTCATTTTAAATAATTGAACTTTGTTTTCTTAATACAATTAAGATAGGTTTTATACATGTTTAAAAGAGAACATGCAACAGTCACAGGTCCGACGCCACCAGGGACCGGTGTAATTTTCCCGGCTTTATCTTTAACCTGCTCAAAATTAACATCCCCTGTAATCCCCTTCTCTGTTTTGATGATGCCTACATCTATTACAATACTATCTTTTTTGATGAATTCTTTTGTTATTAGACCAGGTTTACCTGTAGCAGAAACTACTATGTCTGCCTTTTTAGTATACTCAGACAGGTTTTTGGTAAAAACATGACAAACTGAAACCGAGGTGTTTCTATTTAATAACAACCCTGTTAGAGGTTTACCAACAACGTTGCTATGATTGATAACCACTGTATCTTTTCCCTGTAAATCAACATCTAAATATTCAAGAATTTTAATCACTGCAAGAGGTGTACATGGAACGATGTTTTCATCACCGATGAAAAGACGACCGGTATTGTAAGGTGTCAAACCCTCAGCATCTTTAATTGGATCAATTGTCTCTTTAATTTTCTGAGATGAAATATGATCTGGGATGGGATATTGTACAAAAATACCATGTACTTCAGGGTTTTTATTTAATTTTTCAATAGTTTTCAATACTTTTTTTTCGGAGACATTCTCTGGTAATGTTTCATGTGTGGACTTTATACCTGCTTTTTTAGCTGCTTTGTCACGAAGTTTAAGATAAAGATTGGACTGTGAATTGTCACCTATTTTAATAGTTGCTACATTCGGATGAACATTAGCTTCTGATACTGTTTTTTTTACTTTTGTCTTAACTCCCTCTTTTATTTTTTTTGAAATTTTTTTCCCATCGATTATTTCTGCAGTCATAAATCATAAACCCTCTTTTTTTATCGTTATGTTTTTTTCCCAATTGCATAAAACTGTGGAAAAAAGTTTAATTGAACTCCTTCTTCTAAAGATTTTAGATACTCATATTCCCAACGATCGATTTCTTTTTCAGTTAAACCGGCATTTTTCAATGCTTTGACATAGAAATCACGTGCATGAAAATAATATCTTTTATCTTCTTTACAACTCCAAATACGGTTGTTGCCAATACCGACTTCGGTCTCAAGTCCAGCTCGGACGAAAAAACAACGGAGTTTACGACCTATATGTGGGTCTCCTCCTTTGTCACGGATAGCTTTTCCGGCAAAAATAGGGTCTACTTTTTGATCTTCAGGAAAATGAAGTTTACCTCCATAGTCTGGTTCAAGAGACGCAAGAACTACCCCATTTTTTTTAGTTACACGCGCCATCTCGTTTACCACTTGTTGGGGATTTTTGGTCCACATAAGTACAAGATTACATGTTACTACATCAAAAGTTTCATCGTTGAAAGGTAGACAATCGGCTGAACCAATCTGCAATGTAACGTTATCGTATTGTTCTAAAACTTTTTCAGCTACTTTTATCATATCATCAGAATCATCAATTCCTATTACTTTGCCTTTGGTTAAATGAGCGATATCACGTGTTACTATACCTGATCCACAT
>JAZKSQ010000132.1:0-4731 GCA_036625995.1 Thermoplasmatota archaeon
TTTAAAAGGAGAATACCATTGCTCCACACTATTACGATCACCGAAAGTCTCATGCCGGTATTCTAAACCAAGGCGTTTAAAAGCCCAGGGATACCATGCGCCTTTATCGGTAATAAAAACAGGTTCACGGGCACAAAAAAACGTAGGATATATTTTAGAAAAGAACTGGTATCTAGACCCTTTCTTGTATCTGAAATATAGACACAAGTACTTCCTGTGATTACGCGTCTACAGCTATCCAAAGATATACCTGTTTTGTTTTCTCGTTTAACCTTAGTTTCATCCAAACACTGTTTCTCTGCCTGCGGTTTACTGCAAACAACTGCTGGAATTTCCGGTACCAGTAATGAACCGCTTCATAACTACACGGTTCAAAAACACTGAGGATTTTTTCAGTATCACGGTAGGAGAGCCCTCGGTGATACAAAAAGTACTCCTAGTATTTTGGTTTCAACACTTCTCTTGTTTCTTTCGAAAATCTTGCTTACATATCTTTTTAATTTCGTCTAACAAAGTACATCCCATCCTATTTTGTTTATAAATCATCTAAAAAAAAGATAGGATGGGATACTTAACTCTTATTTTGACAGTTTCTTAATAGTTAGAGTTTATTGTTTCGAGAATATCTTTAGCCTTATTTTTGCCTATGCCTTTTACGCTTTTAAGTTCTTTCTCAGATGCATTAACAATTTTTTTGATGTTTCCAAATTTTGAAAGCAGTCTTTTTGCTAAAACAGCGGAGACATTTGGTAATCCTTCTATAATAAATTGTTGTCTTTCCCTTAGATTCATAGGGTTTTTATCGCCGCGTAAAACTATTTCTTTATCATTCTCTTTTTGCTCTCTGTTTGCAATTGCATACAAAAGATCAGCTGATTCGATAGAGTTGGAAGTAGTAAAAATAGGGATTCCAAAGTCAACTGTTAAAGATGAAAGACACCCGAAAATTGCTTTTTGAGAGATATTTCTTTTAGATAGAAGTTTAGACCCCTCGATAATAATCATAGGCCGGGAATATGCATTTCTAAGCTCACTGGACTGTCTAAATATTCTGCCAGCAACTAAAGAATCCAAAAAATCCTCAACAGTTTTACGTTCAACACCTATACGTGAAGATAAAACATAGTCTCCAACTTCAAGATTTTTCGGTTTAATAGAAACACCTTTTGCATACAATGTTTTTACTAGATTTGATCTATATTCTCTATTATCTACAACAATATCTAGGTTGAAATCTTTTAAACTACGTTGAGAGTCACTTTCTTTAACCACTTTTTTGTCATATAATGATTTAGTATCTTCGAATTTTTCTTCAAGTTCTGATCTAAGTAAATCGAGTTCAGACCGCATGTTTTTTTCTTTTCTTTTTGCAGACCAATAATAACCTTCATCAGGAGTACCTTTTGCGATAAGTATTATTACCCGGCCTGGCATTTTTCTCGCAGTTCGCCCTCTTCTTTGTATAGCCCTGATTTCAGAAGGAACTGGTTCATAAAAAACTACTAGGTCTGTAGAGGGTATATCTAATCCTTCTTCAGCGACAGAGGTAGCTATCAAAATATTGTATTTTCCTTTTCTAAAACTTTCAACTAACTCTGCCTGTTGTTTTTGAGTTAAACCTTTGTCTCCATATTTTGATGATTGGCCAATAAATCTGACAGGATTTGCATTTTTAATTTCTTTCAGGTTTTCAGTCACACTTTTGGAGGTATCTCTATAATGCGTAAAAATTATTATTTTAATGTTTTTATCTTTTTGAATTTCTTCTTTAACTATTTTATTAAGTTCATCTATTTTCGGATGTTCTATACTTAAAGAATTTATATGTGCTAAAGCCTCAAGTACATTTTTATCAGACATTATGTTTTTTGAGGATTTACTACAATTTTTTGATCCTACTTCTTTTCCAATCCTTTTAAAATAATTTTTTAGAGCTTTTACACCCTGTGTCTGTAGAAGTTCCAACGCGTGATTGATTTTCATAGCTTCGCTTTGAACTGCTGCAGCCTTAAAAAGACGACGCGAAGGTTTTGCTCTAGCTTTGATTTCAGCCTGGATCTTTTTTTGCGCATCTAAAAGCATACGCCGGTTTATCCTAGAAACTGATCTGGTAGATATTACACCTATATTTTTTAGTTTTTCTAACCTTTCCGATAATGCCTTTCGGAAAAGCTGAATCGACACAGAAAATTCTGACGGGAGTTTAATTTTTTTCCAACTTATCTTAAGATCATGGACATAGGGCTTTACATCTTTATCATATTTAGAACGGATTTCAATATTTTCTATATCAAGATTCTTACATACCTCTAAAATTTTTTCAGAATCATTTCCCGGCGAAGCAGTAATTCCAAGGATTAAACGATTTTTACGTTGTCTTTGATACACATCTGAAATAAAAACATATGCATAATCACCAACAGCATGATGCGCCTCGTCAAATATGATGAAAGAAACATCTTTTAGATTTAAACGGTTAGATATCAGATCGTTCTGAATAACTTGTGGAGTTGATACAATAATTCTACTTTTCTTCCAACTTTCTTTTCTCTCCTGAGGTTTTATTTCACCAGTAAAAATAGTGATTTGTTCTTCATTTATATCTAAATTTTTTTTTAAAAAATCAGTATGTTGATTAACTAACGGTTTAGTAGGAGCAAGAAACAATATTTTTTCATCTTCATTCTTACTTAATTTATCAGCTATCAAAAAAAGAGCGATTATTGTTTTGCCCATACCAGTTGGTAGAACTACTAATGTATTCTTTTTCGATGCAGAATCTGCTATATCTATCTGATATTTTCTTTTTTCAATCTTTTCAGATTTTAGATATTTATTTTCTAGGTTCACAATTTCAGATTAGTATTAACTAGTCTTTTATTATTTTTCTCATAAAAAGATTTTTTTAGAAAAATTTATACGTTTTAAATTAAATCTTTAAAATCAAGATTTTATGACTAGTTTTCTTAAAGCGTATTTCAATCCAGAAAAATATGCGATAAAAATTCCAATAGATAAAGTAGTGGCTGATAAAAAAATTGATGAGACCAGAGTAAAACAAATAAAAAAGATTTTAAAATCAAGTGAAGAGATTAAACCTATTGTAGTGGTTAAACATCCCAAAAAAGATTACTATGCTGTATTGGATGGACATCATAGATACTGGGCTCAAAAAGAAATTGGTTTAGAAAAAATTAAATGCGCCATAGTTGAAGACGACGTTGGAATAGGTTTTTTTATGACAAAAAATGGCATATTACAGCCTAATCCTAAGTTTACTAAATATATTAGAATCCCTCTAAAAAGATTTTACAGTTTTATGTCAGATTTTATTAAAAACCCGGAGTTATTAATAAAAAAACAAAAAAATAATAAATTTGGAGGAAAAGATCGTTGAAAGACATAAATTTAAAAGAGATAAAAAAAGCATACAATCGAATAAGTGAATTAATAAATTATACACCTATACATAATTCAAGAACATTAAATCAAATTGTAGGCTCTAACATTTTTTTAAAATGTGAAAACTTCCAGAGGACAGGATCCTTTAAATTTAGAGGAGTTATCAATAAACTTCTACAGCTGGAAGATAGACAGAAAAATCGAGGTATCATAGCTCATTCAAGCGGTAACCATGCACAGGCAGTAGCATTGGCCTCACAAATATTAAAAATTAAATCCACTATAATTATGCCTAAAAACGCTCCTAAAGTAAAAGTGAAAGCCACCAAGGGATATGGAGCAAAGGTTGTTAGATGTAAAAACAGCATTGAAGATAGAGAAAAAACATGCAAAAAAATTCAGGAAAAACACGAATACACTTTAATTCATCCATATGATGATAATGAAATCATTAAAGGTGCAGGAACAGCATCAATGGAAATGATTGATCAAATAGGTGAAATCAAAACGTTTTTTTGTCCAATAGGCGGAGGTGGGCTTATCAGCGGAAATTCAACCTTTTTAAAAGAACTAATAAAAGATATAAAAATAATTGGTGTCGAACCAAAAAAAGCAGATGATGCATATAGATCGCTTAGGGACGATAGATTATATCCAAGCGAATATCCTGATACCATAGCTGATGGATTAAGAACCGGTCTAAGTCACAGAACTTTTAAAATCATCAAAGAAAATGTAGACGAAATAATAACGGTAGAGGAAAAAGAAATAATAGATGCTATGAAATTCTTATGGAATAGAATGAAAATTATCACAGAGCCATCAGCAGCAGTTTCACTAGCGGGACTACTTAAAAAAAGTAAAAAACATGAAGTTGGCCGTAAAACTGGTGTATTGATAAGCGGTGGAAATGTTGATTTAAAAAAATTTTTTAAAAAATACTACAAAAAGATATGAAAAAAAAGGATTAAATCGATATAAAGTTTTTATTATAGGTTTCTCCTAGTGATTAGTTTTGAGGACTTAACTCCTTCTAGAGTATTAATTCTTTCATCCAATACCTTACGGATATTTTTTACAGAGTCGCCTTCAATTTTAGCGATAATCTCAAAATTTTCAAAGAAAGGTTCAGCTTCAGCAGTATCATCAACAAGTAAAGGATAATTCTCAATCACATCTTCTATCTCTGAAATCTCATTTTCCATTTCCCGTGTGACAGGTCTATCTACATTTATAAGAGCAAATCCAACGACCATTTTAAAATAATTCCTCCTTAAATTTGATGGCAATACTTCGTACTTATCATAGATATATAAAACTTTGGAAAAA
>JAZKSQ010000133.1:0-4722 GCA_036625995.1 Thermoplasmatota archaeon
AAAAGAGATCGTGTGAAGTAAAGAGATAACTACTCGGTTCTAGATTCTTTTTTTTAATTATTTTTTTATTTATATTCGTAATAGTTGTGTTGGTTGAACACCGCGGTTTTGATTAAATCCTCTGGTTTAGAAGTGCGTTTCTGGATGGTTTTTTTATACAAAACTAGTTGGCTGACATATTTTTCCGGACGGCGGAGATTAGGTTTAAAATCCAAAATATAAAGATGTTTGTATCTGATTTGAACGATGTCTATATGTCCGGTGAGCGGCTGGTTTATGTCTAGATTGGTTTCACCGGGTTTTATAAGAACAGGGGGCTCCGTACACATCGTACAGGAATCTTTGACTAGGAAAAAATCTTCCACCATTTCATGTGAGGAGAGTCTTGTGTTTTCTGGATAAGAGTTAACTGCCAGCCAGGTTAACTCAGGGGCTATAGACTCTTTTTCCACTGGGCCTATATTGAGGTGATCTATATTTGTAGAGGAGGCGAGGCGCGTGGTCCATCTAGAAACATGTCATGTTTCAAAGAGCGTTCCACCCAGTTTATATACCGGCGTAGTTCCGGTCTTTTTTTTTCGAATGAATATTCAACTTTAAATGATGAAGGGTAAAAGGATAAATTTGCTGATGTTGGAAACGATAAAACCGTCTTTAAATTGTTGGGATCCAAGCTGTATTTTTTTTTCTAAACTTAATAAAGCCTAAAATATCTTTGTAGCGTTTAATCCAGGAATATATTGTTCTAACCGGTGGAGAAAAACGATATTTTTTACCAGTAAGTTTTTTAGCTTTTTTAACTGGATATCCATGGTTGTAAAGACTTGATAGTGTGTAAAGGATGACTTTTAATGGATACTGTGTATAAGGCTGTGTTTTATCGGTGAAGTATTTACCAGTATGGTCTGGTGTGTAAGGCAGAAAAAACACAGTTAAAGGATGATTAAAAAAAACTGTGTAATGGTTAAATTGAAGATCGGATATAGTTTTTAACTTTCTTATTTTGAATAGTTATGTTAGTCCATCCTAAAAGGTTTAAATTAATTATGGCTTCATATATATTGCTTAATTTTTCTTCATCTTCCCATTCCGGTTTCCATTTTATTATATTTTCAATAACCTGAGAATCGGTTATATCGCCGCTTTTCATTTTTTTTAACTCTTTTTCTATCCATAAAACCGTTGTAACTTCTTCGGCTTGCTCTGTATTTTTAATTCGTTGAAATAAATCGGATATTTTGTTGATTATATCATGATTTTCCTTTATTCGGTTCTTATATTTCTTTTCATAAATTTGGAAATTTTCATCAAGTTTTAATTCAATCATTCTACCTTTTTGTTTTTCTTTAATAATGTTATCATTGGCTAAGGTTGCCAGGATAGGTTTAATCTGTCTAGAAAAAGGCCCATACGATCCTTTTTTGAAATTAAAATCGGCTATGCCGGCTTGATCTGCAACAAAACATATTTTTTGAAATATGGTTCTACCAACAGGTTTTGTATATTTTTTATTCCTAAGGTTTCTAATTATCTCTAAAATGACGATCCATTCTGGTTTTATCTTCAATCGTAGATTGTTTTTAATTTTATTGATATTTATCTTCTTATTTAAAAATTCTTCTGTTATTTGATGTTTTTCTGTACCGTACGGTGCATATAATTCGATGTCGATATCTAGATCGTTGAGTTTACCATACATGATCGGTCCTATATAGGACCAATCCAATCCTCCATTTCCACAACCTAACGGTGGAAAAGCAACTGATTTGATCCCCCATTTCTTGTATTTATTTCTAAATATATCTAAACCCTTAATTATATCTTTATATTTCGCATTCTGTCTCCAATGAACTTTTGTTGGAAAAAGTATTATCCGTGGACCCTTAAGAGTTTTATATAAATAGGGTTCTCCAATTTTAACTTCGTTTCGTTCACACTTTTTTTTATACTGTTTATACATATCAGGGTATCTTTTTTTAAACTTCTTAGCTATGCCTTTACCCATAACTCCAACACAATTAACAGTATTTACCAAAGTTTCAGCATTTGAATCAAATATATTACCTATAAGAACATTAATCATATATTCTACACCCCAAAGAAAATATCTTCATTTATTAATATTTCCCTATCAAACCCATTATTTTCTAGGTTGTCTCTTGAAACACTATCTTTTACATAGGCTCCAATGATCAAAATAGGGGGTACTTTATCTTCAATAAGTACCTCAGCGCATTTCATTTTCTTCCTAATGTAATACTCAACAGGGTTTCCTGGACATCTCCAATCACGAGCAAAAATCTTATCAAAGTCTAATTTGTCAATATCTTCAACAGGATACTAACTTGCATACTTACTTGCTGCATTTCTGTCTGATAAAATTGTACCGGATAGATCAAAAACATCTTCAGACACTCTGAGAACACATAAATTAAATCTGTTTCTGTGTCTATACATCATAGGATTTCTTGCATCGAAATAAAGACTTGCATAATTATGTAGGGTTAGACCATTGGGTACTTTCTTTCTTCTTCTTTTCCTTTGAACCTCTTCGTCAGCTATGGAAATTGGAGTTAAATGAGAAGCCCGATTATGGCACAATATTCCATGTGTTATAACTGTTGGAATGTTTGATATTGGCATTATATTATAAACTTCCTCTATTTTATAGCCATTTACTTCCATATATATTTAGACAATTACCCTCCTTTATATCGAAGTCCTAAATTCTATATTTAATTTTCTGTTAGCATTTTTAGTAAGTCTTTAAAGGTTATAATTATTTATTAAATATCCTGTGGGAGGTCGATAAAACTATTTTTCCTTTGTCTAAAAAAATCATTCTAAGGGCCTGTTCTAGAAATAGTTCAAGATTGTCTAAATGGCCTTTTGTTGTTGAAAAAAGTATTTTTATATGGTTAAATACCATATATAGCCCAAAATGTTATAGAAAAATTTGAATTTTCGGACGGGATCATTTGTTTTTTTTTAAAAAAATTTTTAAAAGTTAGGGGTATGTTTTCTTAAGGAATTTATTGAAATCATTTTGGAGGTTTTTCATTTAGAGCATTTTGTGTAATAAGGTTTATAGGTCTTTTAAATATTTAAGTAATGAATATGATAAGGGTTAAAAAACCGATTTTTATTGTTGGATCTGGAAGATGTGGTTCAACTATTTTTCATGAAATGTTTTCACATCATCCAAATGTTTCTTGGTTGTCATTTCTCTGTGACAGTTATCCAGAAAAATTATATCTAAATAGATATTTAATGAAAATGCTTAACATACCTGGTTTAAATTATTTTCTTTCAAATCGTATTCATCCTGGGGAATGTTATACTTTTTGGGATCATTATTGTAAAGGATTTAGTAGGCCTTGTAGAGATTTAAGAAGTGACGATGTAACAGAGAAATGTCGAAAAAATATTATTAAAGCTTTTGAAAAACTATCTACAAAAAATAGAAATCGGCTTTTAATTAAAATCACTGGTTGGTCTCGAATTGGTTTTCTTAATGAAATTTTTTCTGATGCAAAATTTATCCATGTCATAAGAGATGGAAGAGCAGTTGTTAATTCTCTTATCAACATAGGTTTTTGGAAGGGTTGGCAAGGACCATCAAATTGGAGATGGGGAGAACTAAGCAAGGAAAATCAAAAGATTTGGGAGAAATATGATGAATCATTTTTCATACTTGCCGCTATCGAATGGAAGTTACTTGTAGAATCAGTTGAAAAAGGAAAACAAAGTCTTGATAACTCCCGATTCTATGAAATTAAATATAATGATTTCATAGAACATCCTGTTGATTCTTTTCAATCTGTTATTGATTTTTGTGATTTAGAATGGATTGATAAATTCGAAAAAAAAATTAAAAGATTTAATTTAAAGAATATGAATTATAAGTGGAAAAACAATATCCCATTGTCCCAAATTAAAAATTTAAATGAATTCTTAAAAGAAGATCTTGAAAAATATGGATTTGAAACAAATAATATTATGATATAAAAAAAACACTCAAACTTGAAGGTGATCGCTATCAAAAGTAATGATGTTAAAGAATCTAAAATTAACAATTCAACTATGGTTGTAACTGGTGGCGCTGGTTTTATCGGTAGTCATCTTGTTGATCGTCTAGTAGATGATGGTTACCGGGTGGTTGTTGTTGATGATCTTAGTAGTGGTAAACTGGGTAATATAGGTCATCATTTTGGTAAGGAGCTTGACAGATTTTATACTAACAAGGAGGATATAGAAAAGCGAAAAAAAGATGGTATGTTGGTTGAGTCTTCGGTAGAGGATGTTGTTTTAGCTTTGGGTGATATACGTGGTTTTGCTTTTCTAAAAGGTTTGTTTGAAAAATATAAACCATGTTGGGTTTTTCATCTTGCAGCTATGGTGAGTGTTCCTCGTAGTATGGATGATCCCTGTTTGTGTAATAGTGTTAATGTGGATGGTTGTTTGAATGTTCTTATGGCATCCAGATGTGTGGATGTTGAGAAAGTGGTTTTTAGTAGTAGCTGTGCTGTATATGGAAACCCTAGTGAGGGGGATTTGCCTTTGAGTGAAGATAATAGTTTAGATCCGCTGAGTTCCTATGCCGCTAGTAAGGTTATGGGTGAGATGTATTGTCGTTTGTTTTCTCGTGTTTATGGTTTGGGTTGTGTTGTTCTTCGTTATTTTAATGTATTTGGTCCTCGGCAGGATCCTGGTGGTGGTTAT
>JAZKSQ010000134.1:0-4719 GCA_036625995.1 Thermoplasmatota archaeon
AACATTATGAATTACAATTTTGAGTATTGTTATGTTTATGTATTAACGGAGTTAATTTTTGTTGGATTTTGTTAAGACTAGATGACTTTGGTAGAACATCTCATTCTTTTAATCTTTGTATTTGTGCTTGAATTTTTTCTAGTGAAGTTAGATTTTCTTCTTCGATTTGCACTAATTCTTCTTTTAATTGAAAACCTTCATCTACTGATAAATTTTTGATGGGCTCTTTTATTAGTTTTTGTTTATTTTTATTATATTCATGGAAAAGTACAGTTGCCTGTGACTCTCCTGGTCGATAAGTTTCTTCCAATTTATCATTTACTTTTTCTTTTTGAACTGGTACTGCTTGAAACGCGTTAAACCCTAGAGGTATTAGTACCAGGACCACCAATAAACTTACTTTTTTCTTTTTCATAATTTTTTACATTCTCCCCAAAAAGTTATGTATTTCTTTAATTAACATTAATATTTAAAAAATTTTAACAATTATTTTTAATTAAAGTAACTTTTGATTTTATAAGTTAATATTTTTTTGTTTATTATTAAAAGTATTGTCCTGTTATTTTTTTAAAAAAATTGAGAGAAGATAAAACCAGTATAAAAAAAAGTAGAAATAGACAAATCATAAACTTATAATTAAAAAAATAGAGTTGGATTATTTATTACTAAATCCTGACTTCATTTATTTTCTTTTTCTTTTGTCTTATTTACTTCATTGAGCCATATTGTTCTTTGAGGGAACGGTATAGTAATATTTTGTTTTCTAAATTCTTCATCAATAGTATGTCTTATGTCGTTACTAGCTGTCCATTGATTCATGATATCGTCTACCCAAAATATGACCATGAACTTCAAACTTGAATCCCCAAATTCTGTAAACCTTACGAGAGGTTCATACCCTTCTTTTTTGATTACATTTGGATGTTTAATAGCAGCATCATATAGTATTTCTGTTACTTTTTTTAGATTTGATCTATATGCTACTCCCACTTCAACTCTATTTCTAATTTTAGTATCTGGTTTAACCAGATTGATGATTTTTTGATTTGCAATAGAGTTGTTAGGAAGTATTATTAAGTCATGATCAAAAATACTGTACAGTTTAGTCGATCTCATACCAATGCTTTCTACCCGGCAGTATTCACCCCCTTCTAATAATATCAAGTCTCCCATCTGAAAAGGACGGTCCAATAGTAGATGCATACCACTAAAAAAATTCGAAAGGGTGTCTTGAGCCGCAAATGCTATTACTAGACCTACTACTCCTGCACCAGCAAGTAATGCAGTAATTTCAACTCCAATAATATTTAAACCAAAAATCAAACCGCCGACAAGTATAAGGACCAGACCAATTTTTTCAAATAAAGGTTTTAACACAGTTCCGAAAGTACTTGATTTTCCACCTTTTCTTGCAGTTACCTCCCTTAAAACTTCTTCAAATATCCTAATAGCTACATATATACCAATTATTACCACAAGCAAAGTATAAACTTGATATATAGTGGCTCTAAAACCGATTTTAATATTCAATTTTAAAACAGAATGTATAATACCATACAGTATCAATAATAAAAGTACAGGTTTTTGGATTAGTTCTATTAGCCTATCATCTAATTTCGTTTCGGTTTTTCTTACAAGAGAGATCAATACAGTTTTTATCAAAAAATAAATAATGAAAGATAAAACAATCCAAATAACTATGTTTAACATAAAAGCTCCAATAGGCACATTTAAGGGTGGAGGAAGAGGATTAGTAAAACCACCTATCAAAGTGTTTGCTTCACCAGTAGGAGTTATTCCTCTAACATTTACTTGGGCTGTTTTAGTAATATGGAATTTCTCTGTCTGATTAATTTGTCTGAAAGTAAAAGTAACTTCGGTATTTCTTTTTTCTTTTTCAGGATAATCAGGAACCTCAAAATTTAATGTAACTAGTTCATATGGATTATCTTCACTTATTACAAAATAAGACGAATCAATCTTTTGACTCCATTGCTCAAAACCTTTTACAGAAACAGTAACCACATAATTTTTCGTAGAATTCTTGTACACAGTCCATTTAAAACTACCAGTATTTCCCATCTCAACATCTTTGTGATATACGTCATCCTCACCAATTATAGGTTCAGAGGCAACAGATGTTGAAAAAAATATATTTGAGAACACTAATAAGATTAACAATAAGGATACAATTAAAGTCTTTTTTTTGTTGTACATATCTTACCCTTTTCTAAAAAATTAGGGTCTAGTAAATAAACTTAACTGAAAAAAAGACAAAATTTATATTTTTTTTAATTGATAAACTTTACAGAAGATTTTTCAAACCTTTTTTTAATCTTTTTATTCCTTCTTCTGCTTTTTTATTTTTAATATTACCATAAGAAAGTCTTAAACATGTTTTTCTGCATCCAAATACTGTACCGGGTATAGTAATAACTCCATGTTTTTCAATTAGCTTTTTAGAAAGCCACCATGATTTTTTATCTGTATCAATTTCAACCATAAAATAGAATGCACCAAATGTTTTTCTAAGTTTGACTGGAAGAGCAGTTTCTTCTAATTCTTTCAAAAAAATAACTCTATTTTCTTTAATCATTGGAATATTTTTTTTGGTATAAAAAGGATGAATTCTTAATGCATCATAAGCTGCAAACTGTGAAGGGCCATTTGGACAAATAGTTACCGTATCCTGAACTTTCAATACTTCCTTTTTAATATTTGAAGGAACAACCATATATCCAATCCTATAACCTGCCATCCCATATGATTTAGAAAAGGAAAAAAGCGAAATAGTATACTCCAAATCTTTATCAAAACAGGCTGGACTATAATGTTTTTTACCATCATATGTAAAATGTTCGTAGGCTTCATCTGAAATATGATAAATATTGTTTTTTCTACAAAAATCATTTATTTTCCTTAGTTTTTGTTTGGAATATACAGCCCCGGTTGGGTTGTTAGGTGAAACGGTTATTATTGCTGCGGTTTTTTTCGAATATTTTTCGAATATTTCTTCTAAATCGGGCTGGAAATTTTTTTTAGTTTTTACAAACATTGGATTACAAGACGCAAGTTTTATAGCCATAACATGATTGAAATAAAATGGTGAAAGTACTATTATTTCTTCACCAGGATTCGTTATAGCTAAAATCGTATTGATAAAGGCTTGATTTCCACCAGAGGTAACTACTACGTTTTTACTTTTTGTCTTAATTCTATTTTGTTTTTCTAACTTTTTACTAATTTCTTCTCTTAAGATGGAAAAACCTGCATCTGGGGAATAGCTATATCCCTCCCTTCTTTTTAAAGCATCGGATGCTTCATAAGCTGAGCTTTCAGGTGGACCGAAAAAAGGTAATCCTTGCCCAAAATTTACAGAATCGTTTGGTATTTTTACTTCAGATAAAAGTTTTTGTATTGGAGCATCGGAAATATTTTCAGTCCTAGTACAATTTTCCATAAATATGCCAAAAATCATGTGTTATAGGTTTAATAGAATTTTTTCATCACAAAAAATATGATTAATATCCTTACAATCCTTAACCTAAGAAAATTAAAAGAATGTTAGGTTAATAAATTTAGATTAACCTATATATACCGAAATTACTTTATTAATATCTGCTTTTTTTTGAAGTAGTTTATTCCTTTATAAGATAGATTTCCATAAAAGATATATTTCTGCTTTCACCGGTATCGTTAGTTACAGTTTCAGTACCTATTTTGATGTCTTTTACTTTCGCGTCTTTTACGAATCTGTCCCTTGATATTTCTGCTGCATCTACTGCTCTGCTTATTGCTCTGCCTCTTGCCTTAAGGACTACTTCATCAGAGTCTTTAAACTCTGTTACTACTGCAAGTACGTAAGACATTGCAGGTTTGTTTCCAATATATACTACGTTTTCTTCTGCTGTTTCTTCTGCCATTTTTTATTTTACCTCCTTATTTTAAGATATATGTGTTCTTTCTTTTTCATAATATATTATTTTAGCCTTTCCAGTCTTTTAACGGAAGTCTAGCTATCTTTTTATTAGCCCCACAATTAGGACAATTAAAATATTTACGTTTTTGATAGGGTTCATCTTTACCTATCATATAATTGTTATCCTTCTCGCAACGGACAAAAATCCCTCGATCTATTTCCTTCTCCCACTCATGCTCACATTTTCTGCAGAATAATTTTACAAGATAAGGTTCGTTTTCTTCATCTTCAGTCATTGTTTAACATCCAAGAAAATTTTTTGTAGATTTTTATGAATCTTTACCTGATGTCTATTGTATTGAATCTCTTAACTTATTTTAACAAATCACCCCAAACGTCGACATGGTTTATAAACTTTCTGTTGGAAATTATGTAGCAGCATCTATTAAAAAAGTGAGTTGGGCGAAAGACATTTATATATGGTATATATATAAGAAAACTGGAAGGAATCTGGCTGGTAGTTTTTTTGTTAGAGTGCATCCCATCCCCTCCTAGTGAACCCAGCCATCCTTCCCTTTTTCTATAGATAATACCATATATTTCTTTTAAATAGAAACTAAAAAAGTTTTAAGTATCAAAACGGTGATTTCCTCAAATTGATTTTTATGGGGAGAAATATAAAGGCGGCCCGCGGAGAAAAGTTAAGATGCAAAGGATGGAAACAAGAAGCTATACTACGTATGGTTGAAAACAATCTTGAAAATGCTGAAAAACCAGACGAGCTGATAGTTTATGGAGGT
>JAZKSQ010000002.1:0-22858 GCA_036625995.1 Thermoplasmatota archaeon
ACTTTCCTATCAAACTCTGATTGTCATAGCCCACATCCCGTCAGACTGGGAAGAGAATTTAACCGTTTTAAAATAGATAAATGTAATTACGAAGGAATTAAAAAAGCGCTCAATCGAAAAAAAGGATGTAAAGTTGTTTTAAACGTTGGTCTACCACCTCAAGAAGGAAAATATCATGAGTCAGCTTGTAGTTCTTGCTATACTCACTATACTTTAAAAGAATCAAAAAGAAGACGATGGAGATGTAGCTGCGGCGGAAGCATCAAAAAAGGTGTAAAAGATATCATCGCCGAAAAAAGTGATTTTCCTGAAGGATTTCATCCTGGATATAGACCTGAATATGTACATCTGATTCCGTTATCTGAAATAATTTCCAAAGCAATCGGACATAGTAGTCCTTTTACCAAAACCGTACAAAAAAGATGGAATGAACTTATAGATAACTTTGGAAGTGAAATAAACGTACTTTTAGATGCAGATATTGACAAAATCAGAAAAATTAGTCCGCCTGTGATAGTTGACGCAATACAGGCTTTCAGGGAAAACAAAGTATCTATCATACCAGGCGGCGGAGGTGAATATGGAAAAATAGAACTTCCTAAAGATGATGAAAAAGAACATTTAGATACCATTTCTACCCCTGATAACTTTCAGACTAGCATAAGCGATTATTCAAAATAAAATTTATATAAAGAAATATTGTTTTTCCAGATATGGATTATGAAAAGAGCTGGGCTAAAATAAAATCAATAGTTGATAAAGGACAAAAATTTAATGATGTCTCCAAAGAAATTGTTTCATTTTTGTATGATAAATTTGAGAAATACAGCTGGGTAGGCATCTATTTAGTCGAAAAAGATAAACTTGTTTTAAATTCATGGAGAGGAGAACAGGCAACCGAACATGTAGAAATCCCTATCGGCGAAGGGATATGTGGTTCAGCAGCTAAATCTGGTGAAACTGAGATAGTTAAAGATGTCCGTAAAGATGATCGATATATCTCTTGTTTCATTTCCACACGTTCAGAGATCGTAGTTCCAATTAAGAAAAATGATAAAGTCTTTGGTGAAATAGATATCGACTCTGATTACAAAGACGCATTTAACAGTAAAGACAGTATTCTTTTAGAACGAACCGCTGATCTTTTGAGTACTTTTTTTAAATAAAAAAAATCTGTTTTTTTTTTCAGTACTCAAGATCTTCATCATAACCCCGCCAAGCCAATTTTTTAGGGGTTCAGTAAGGGTTCGTTCATCACAACTAATATCTTGTTAGTATCCAACTGTTTTTTAAATATTTCCATAAAAAAAACTAAAAAATTATGTGTCAAATAAAAAAGACTAAAGTTTTTTTATCCCATTATTCCCCATATAGCATTTTTCCAAATGTCTCTAATCTCATCTATATTCATTTTTAAAACAGTTTTATTTTGATCTTTTATCACAATCTGATTATTATTTTTGAGTTTACCCACATTGAAATAATATATCTTGTGTTTTTTCATTATTTGTTCGAATTGTTTCTGTTTTTCTTTTTTTACTTCTATCATCCAACGGGTATTGGACTCTGAAAAAAGTTTGTAATCTGATCTAAGGTCATTAGATATTTCTGATATATCAATTTCTGCCCCAATATCTCCACCTATAGACATTTCCGATAGACAAACAGCGATCCCTCCTTCTGATAAATCATGTATTGAATCAACAATCTCCTCATATATTGTTTCTAAAATTGATTTAATACTGCTTTTTAATTTTTCAACGTTTGTCCGAGGGACTTTCCCTCCTTCTAACCCTAGAATCTTATAGTATTCCGATCCTCCCATCTCTTTTTCTGTCTTTTTGCCTACTATATAAACTGGGTTTTCCTCGTTTTTAAAATCAGATGTAATACATTTTCTTATATCTTTTACTATACCAATCCCAGCGATTTCAGGTGTTGGTGGTACAGATGACTCTAAAGATTCGTTATAAAAACTGACGTTTCCTGACATAAAAGGAATTTTAAGTGCTTCTGCCATTTCACCTAATCCTTGGGTAGCCTGATAAAACTCGCCCATTCTTTCTTTTTTTTCAGGGTTTCCAAAATTTAGACAATCGAGCAATGCATCAGGTTTGGCTCCAACCGCAGTTAGATTTCTACAGACTTCGTCTATTATACTTCTTGCTCCATGGTAAGGATTTATTTCCATATATCTAGGGTTTACATCTGCAGTTACAGCCAGTCCCTGAAAAGAGTTTTTTAAAGGTTTTAAAACTGTTGCATCTCCATGGCTTTCTTGGTTATTTTTTCCATGTAAAGGTTTGATTACTGTGTTTCCTCTAACCTCATGGTCATATTGTCTTATAACCCACTCCTTGGAGGCTATATTAGGATCTTTTAACATCTTTTTAAGAATTTGATTTAAATCAGGTTGATCAAATTGATTTTCTTTTTTTTCTAAAGATTCTGTATTTGGGATGCTATATGGTCTTTGACAAGTACCGTATACAGGTCCGCCTGTAAAAAAATCTAGATCCAATTCTAAGATTTTTCTATTTTTGTAATATACCTGGGTTATTTTTTCTTCTATTACTTCACCAACTTCTACTGCATTTACATCCCACTGTTTACAAATATGAAGGACTTTTTCCAGATTTTCCGGTTTGACTAAAAACATCATTCTTTCTTGGCTTTCTGAAATCCAGATCTCCCAGGGTTTCATGTTTTCTTCTTTGAGAGGTATGTCATCAAGATATATTTTAGCGCCAAAACCTGCTTCATATGCAAGTTCTCCACATACACATGATAATCCGCCTCCTCCAAAGTCTTTAAGTCCTTCCAACAATCCTTTTCTGTTACATTCCAATGTGGCATGTATAAGAGGTTCTTTTGTTATTGGATCGCCTACTTGTACTGCTGATCTGCTGGTTTCTTCACTTTCATCTGTAAGCTCAGCTGAGGCAAAAGTTACACCATGGATCCCATCTCTACCTGTTCTACCGCCAGCATATACGTAAATGTTACCTGGTGCCTTGGCTCGGCTATGTATTAATTCTTCTTTTTTCATTATCCCTATACATCCAACGTTTACCAGACAGTTTCCAGTGTATCCTCTATGGAAACATACTTGTCCACAAAGCGTAGGTATACCTATTCTATTCCCATAATCTCTTATTCCATCTACCACTCCTTTAAATAAATAGGTAGGATGTTTTACTCCTTTAGGGAGTTTTTCATAATTTAGATTCAGAGGACCAAAAAAAAGCGGATCTATATATGATATAGGCTGTGCTCCCATACATACTATGTCTCTAACGATTCCTCCTACACCTGTTGCTGCTCCACCATATGGTTCTACAGCTGAGGGATGATTATGTGATTCTAAAGCGGCGCAATAATAATGATCTTCATCAAATTCTACTACACCTGCATCTTCTCTGGCGATAATTTTTTCTTCTTCTATTCCAAAAACATTTTTTTTAAGAGGTACTTTCGATGATTTATAACAACAATGTTCACTCCAAGCCTGACCAAGAGCCTGCAGTTCTATATCAGTTGGTATCTTATCTTCTTCTATGAAATAATCTTGTAGATTCTTCATTTCGTCTATTGATAAAGCAAGACCCATTTCTTCACTAAGTTTTTCTAAATCTTGATCCTGCATTTCTGATATATCAATTTCATATACGTCATCAAGATTTTCTTTCTTTTTGAAAGATTGATTTAATTCCACTTTATTTTATCTCTCCAAATCAAAACGTTATAAAAAAACTATATTATTATTTTTTAAAGAGCAAAACTTCCATTATTTTTCATTAATCTCTATCTCATAGTCATGTATTACAGGGTTAGTAAGTAATCTTTTACACATTTGTTCAACGTTTTCTCTTACAACATCTTTTTCTTTTTCATTTATAATTAAATCAATCGTACGATAAGTTTTGGCTTTTTCAACATTTTCAAAACCTAATAAATGTAAAGCTTTAAGTGTATTTTTTCCTTCTGGATCAGATATTCCTTCCTTTAAACCGATGATAACTTTTGCTTCATACATTTTTTTTCTAGGAAATAGAATAATTGATTATATTAAAATAATTTATCTCTCACCGATATTTTTTCAGTTGATTTTTAACTTTGTTTTTAAATGATTCTAGATCTTTATTGTTACTAATTTTTATATCTGCCTTTTCGATTACTTTTTTTAACCCCCATTTAATTTCCCTTCGGTCTCTTTGTTTAATTTTTTTTATATCATTAGAATCATCCTTTCTGTTTCTTTTAACCGCTCTTAAGTATCTTTGTTTATCAAATGACTTTATAGCTATGAGGACAAAATGCTTGTTAAACTCTTTTTTGAAAAAATTTACTTCTTCAGGGTTTCTGATTCCGTCTATTATTATCAGTTCTTTTTGGTTTAATTTTTTTATTTTGTCCAGTGTTTTTTTAGCCCAAATATCTTTTCCATATTCTTTACGCATTTGAGTTGCAATCCTACCTACGTTTTCGCTGTTTAATTCAAGATTTTTTCTCTCTACTTCTTCCCATACCAAATCCCCCATTCTTAATACAGTTATACCCATATTTTTTCCTACTTTGACGGCTTCTGTCTTACCTGAAAAAGGCATACCGGTAAAAGCAATTATTTGTCTCAAGTTATATTTCTCCCTAAAAAAATATTTATTTTTTTTTAAGTGCAGGGGGAGCGATTCGAACGCTCGAAGACCTGCGTCACAGGGTCCTAAGCCCTGCCCCTTAGACCACTCGGGTACCCCTGCTTTTTTTTAATAATCAAATTTCTTTTAGGAAGGGGTAATAGGAAGATAAACTAAAAACTTTTCCAAAAAAATAGTTAATTATTAAACTCTATATTCTCTGGTTTTATATATTTTAAAATAGAAGTGACAAACTTTATAAATAACTTGCATTATTGGAAGGAAACAGACAATCAAAAATTAGCGGGGTGGGGTAGCCAGGAGATCCCGACGGGCCCATAACCCGTAGATCAGTGGTTCAAATCCACTCCCCGCTATTCCAAAAAAAAAGTTTTTCATTTTTTTTTAAATTTGGTTATATATGAAAAATAATCTAGAAGGACTTTTAAAATAGAAACAGTTTTCAAAAAAACAATCAAATGAAAAAAGAATTTCGTTTCTGGGAGATTGATTTTCTTAGAGGCATCGCAGTTATAATGATGATAACCTATCACGTTCTATATGACTTAAATTTTTTTGGAGTTATAAATCTTGATTTAAACTCTGTTCCTTTTTTATCATTTTTGTATCCTATCGGCACATTGTTTTTATTGCTAGTAGGAATCTCTCTTCATCTTAGTTTTTCAAGAGTTAAGGATAAATTATCTCAAAAACAGATATTTGAAAAGTTTTTTTTCAGAGGTTTAAAGATATTGGTTTTAGGTTTTATAATATCTTTTGTAACTTGGGTGTATCTAAAAGACGGATGGATAATTTTTGGTGTCCTTCATTGTATAGGTCTTTCCATAATACTTTCTATTCCTCTGTTGAAAAAAAAATTCATAAATCTATTTTTAGGAGCAATCTTCGTTTTAATAGGTGTTCTCCTGGGCTCAATATCTTTTAATTTTCCTTGGCTTTTATGGCTAGGTTTTATTCCCCGTGGTCTATATACTGTAGATTACTTTCCTATTCTCCCCTGGTTTGGGATAGTACTCATCGGTATCTTTATTGGAAAAAGTATTTATCCTGAATATATACGTGTTTTTAACATAAAAAGCAATCCAAAAAATTATTTGGTTAACTTTATTTGTTTTCTCGGGCAAAATTCTCTTTTTATTTATTTTGTTCATCAGCCTGTCTTGGTTGGATTAATCAACTTGTGGATTCTAATATTTTAAATCCAATTTTTGAAACTCAACGCCTTTCCCTTCGGTAATTTCCCCTACTTTTTTAACCTTTCCTTGAGAATATTTTTTTAGGGTTCTTGTAGCTTCCATGGCTTTCTCCTCACTTACTATGACTGCAAACCCCATACCCATGTTGAATGTTTGATACATTTCCTTGTTGGAAACGTTGCCATTTTTTTGTAAAAATTTGAATATATCCTGCGGTTCGAAAGGGTCATTGATTACATATTTTACGTCTTTTTTAAGTCTTTTTAAGTTTTTAAGTCCTCCACCTGTTATATGTGATAGACCTTTGGGTTTAATATTTTTTAATAAATTTACAATCTCTTTTACATAGATCCGGGTGGGTGTCAAAAATATTTCTCCTATCGTCTTATCTTTGTATATTTCCCCAGGGAAGTTATCCGTGTATTTTAGGTTCATTTTTTTTATTATTTTTCTGGCTAATGTATATCCGTTAGAGTGTATTCCACTACTTGATATACCGATTATCTTATCATCAGGTTCTATATGTTTTCCTGTCACTATATCCTCTTTTTTTACATATGCAAGACAGGTTCCTGCTAAATCGAAGCCATTTATTATCTCAGGTAGAGAGGCTGTTTCGCCTCCTATTATAGAGAGGAAAGTTCAGCTCCTTTGCTTAAACCCTGGCCTATCGCTTCTGTAATAGAAGGATTTGGATCTTCTATTGCTAGATAGTCGACAAAAGCTAATGGTTCAGCGCCGACGCATATTGCATCGTTTACATTCATAGCCATACAATCAATTCCGACTGTATCCCATTTATTCATTGAATTAGCAATTTTTACTTTAGTTCCCACTCCATCTGTGCACATCACTAAAGCATAATCGTTAAATTCAATCATACCGGCATAATGCCCACCTATTGGTTCACCTATTCCTTTTTTTCTTTTACCAGTTATACTTGAAAGCATGCTATCGATTGCTTTTTCTTCTTTTTCTATATCTACCCCACTGTCCTTATAGGTCATCTCTTTTTTATCTGTATCTTTATTCATCGGTATAACATCCTTTAGAAAAAACATTCTATTTTGATATCTGCTCTTTTTGGTAAACTTTTTTTACTGTTAATAACTTTTGGTAAAATATTGTGAAAAAATTATCAGAAATTGGGGAAAGAAAGGCAATTCAGATAATCAGTAGTTTTTTGTCAAGCAATGATAAATCCGTTGGTGTTGGAGACGATTGTGCTGCAATAGATTTTGAAGGAAAATATCTTTTGATTTCTACAGATATGATTAATGAAAAAACACATATCCCTATAGATATGACACCCTGGCAGATGGGATGGTTTATAGTCGCTATAAACTTAAGTGATATAGCAGCTAAAGGCGGAATACCTATTGGAGTTGTAGTTTCCTTAGGTCTTCCATCTAATAAATCTAAAAGATTTCTAAGACAATTAACCAAAGGTATGAACAGATGTGCGAGAAAATTTGACAGTTACATATATGGTGGCGACACAAAACAAAGTTCCGAAATAAATCTATGTGGGACGGCTTTCGGACATATAGAAAAAGATAAATTCATGAGCCGAAAAGGCATAAATAAAGGCGATATTTTAGCAGTTACTAACTATATCGGCGGGGCAACAGCTGGTTATTATTCACTTAAAAACAATTTAAATGAAAAAAAAGTTGAAAAACTTCTTCTTGAACCAGTCCCTAGATTGCGGGAAGGAAAATATCTTTCAGAAGAAAAAATTGTTACCTCATGTATAGATATTTCAGACGGGATTTCTTCTTCGCTATATCAATTAAAGGAGATAAATAAAATAGGATTCGAAATCAATAAAAAAAGCATTCCCTATTCACCTCACCTTAAAAAAATTAACGAAAAAATAAATCTAGATTTATACAATAAAGCCCTGTATTTTGGGGGAGATTACGAACTATTACTGACTACCCCTTACGACAAGTTCAACGATTTAAAAGATAGACTTGAAAGGAAAAATATTTTTTTAACACCTATTGGAAAAGCAAAACAAGATGACAAAATAACTATAACTGACGAAAAAAATAATATAAAAATACTTCCAAACAAAGGTTACGAACATTTTATCAGACAATAAATGTTAAGAGATGTCAAGAAAAATATATAAATAATAAAAACAAAACTATTTATTGTAACCAGTTATGGATAGAAAAATAATCTCTCTAATTATAATCGCCTTAATTATAATTCCTTTATTTTCAGGTTGTCTAGAAGAAAAAAAAGAAAAAAATCATCCACCTGAAATAGAAATTACTTTTCCGCTAAATGGAGCCATTGTTTCAAGTCTCGTAATGATAAGTGGAGTTGCTTCTGATCCAGATGAAGAGGACACTATAAAACGTATAGAAATAAAAATAGACGGAAATGAATGGAGCCCCATCATAGGGTCTAACAAGTGGAGCTATGATCTAGATACAAATGAAATGGCTGACGGATATTATACCGTTAAAGTCAAAGCTTGGGACGGAAATAAATATTCAGAAACAGATGAGATAAGGATTAGAGTTGAAAATCCTGAAATCGTTAAAACAGGTTCTCATAAATGGGCTTTATTTGTCGCTGCTGCTAATTTTCCTTCAGAAAATGAAAGTAAACTAGGGAACGGCGGACTGAGATTAGCAGAAGAAATTTCAGCATATCTAATAGAGGAATGTGACTACTCGACCTCTCACATCAGAATTCTTTTTGATGACGGATGGATTAGAGAAAACAATGGTTTCGGAGACAAAGTAAAGACTCTTCAGGAAAGAAAACATGAATATGACATTACTTACGGAGGGGCAACCAAAAAAAATGTTATCTCTTCAATTGAATATATCAAAGAACAGGCAAATAACTTTGATGACAGCGAAGTTTTCATTTGGTTTTTTGGTCACGGACTAGGAAATGAAGAAAAAAATCTAACCGGCGGTAAAATACTTGAGACTAGTAAATTATTCCTCTGGGATTCAACTCTTACAGATACCGAGCTAGGTGATTATCTATCGAATCTTGAATCAGAAGAAACATGTGTTATAGTTGACGCATGTTTCAGCGGGGGATTTGCAGATAAAACAATTTTTAATCTACCTGAATTCTTTTTATTTAACTCAAATATTCCAAAAGAAGGAAGAGTAGTTATTTCCGGTGCAAGTAAATTTAGAGTAGGTTATGCCAGCCTTAAAAACGGTCCTCTATTTAGTAATCTATGGCTGGAAGGAATGTTAACTGAACAAGCAGACGGGTTTAAATCTGGTCTTCTTAACAGTGGAAGACCCACGACCTTAGATCTATATAAAGACGGGGAAGTATCCGTTGAAGAAGCCTTTTATTATGCAAAATATGTAATTAACACAAACAAAGATTTGGATAAATACAGCCATATGAAACCGCAGATGAATGATAGATATCCTAAAATCCTACGGAACAACGACGGTCTAATATTGGGATAACTAAACTAAATAGAGTAATATCTAAAAATATAAAAAACGATAAATTTTATAAACTATTTATACATATTATAACCCTATAGATTTATTCAAAAACGCAATATAAATCAAAAAGTTAATAAAGAAGCAAACATACTTATATTTATAGATTAATAATAAATAACATTATAAAAATATAACTTCAGAGGTTGTCTAAGACATGAACCTAAAGAAAAGTGACAAAATTATTGCAATTGTAGGAGCCATCATACTAATAATAGCAGCAGTGGGTATAGCATTATATACCACAGACGAAGAACAAAAAGAAGAAAAAAAAATAGAAAAAGAAAATACCTACAAAGTTGAATGCGAAGAAAAAACTGAAAACCATTTCAGTAAAGAAGGACTAACTGTCAAAGACGGAATAATAAAAAATCAACCTTACATAAAAGGAATTAAAATAAAACAGGATAATCTTAAAAGTGTAAGCTTTAAAGTAAACTATAACGACGACATTTCAGGATTTTTATTTAGCCTATTATTTAACAAATTTGGTAGAGACACCTTATCCGTAAAAGTAATGGATAAAAATGGTGAAGTAATAAACACAAAAGCAATAACAGGCTCAGGAAACATAACTATTAAGACCCCAACCATAAATAAAAGAATAATGTTAGATACAATAGATGCTGAAAGTTTAGAAAACGCCTCTAAAATATTAGAAGAAAGATACAAGAAAGAAGACATAACATATGAATTTGAGGCGAACCTACAGGTAAAAGAAAAGTTATTATTCAGATTTTTTGCTTGGGTTAGAGAAAAAATACTTTCCGGTGGAGACACATTTGATCTTACAGTAGAAAAAACATATTATGATTATAACTTAGTTGAAATAGAAGACAATTACGAAGAACCCGAAGATGACGATAACGACGACGGGAAAATGTCTCAATCTTCATATCAACCCTCCTCCGACATAATTAAAAACATAGGCTACGGAACAGGGCAAGGCTGGATATAAAAAAATAATATAATAAGTAATTGACCTTTTCTTCTTTTTTTTGGTTTTAGATCGGCTGTAGTTTAAATCTTAGTAAAGCTGCAACCCCACCTAAACCCTCGATCTTCTCCCCTGACTCATGCATAGTATTAATGATGGTGAAATCACTTTTATTTTCTTTTGCTTTTTCAATGAACTTTTCTCCTTTTTCAGAACGAACCATCTTGTCTGAAATTAACAACCTTTCTACAGCCCCATTACCCAGGGCATATTCAACCTGTTCTTCACCATAGGTTGCTAGACCATCCTTTTTGATTTCTTCAAACAGTTTGTTAAGCAATTTAGTTTCATATGATACACGGTTTTCCTTAGTTATCTGCTCTACGATACCTCTTTTAATTGCCTCATAAATCCCGTTTATACCAGCGTTTCCTGTCCCATGTACTACACATCTCTCAAAAAGCTCTGGTTTGCTTTCTTTACCATACTTTAGGAGGTTATCTTTGGTAAAACCAGGACCTACTATAACTAAAGGATTATTTTCTTTTTTATATTCTTTAACAAGATATAATATTTCGCCAAAATATTCCCTTTCTTTATTTTCACTTTCGTACATCTTCCCTGACCTGTGTGACTGAATATCAGCAATATGTTGAAGACCACTTTGTCTTAATACCGCAATAGTTGCTAAATCTTCATCAAGAGAAATAAAAGTTAAAATTCCTTTTTTGGTATCTCTTACAGCCTCTTTAAGTCTTTCAAGTTGATGTGACTTCCAATCGTCTTTTATTACGGAGATGACATTCATTTCCTCTGCATCTACATTTAACGTATGGTAGGATCCATGTTCTTGTGGTCCCTCTTCAATTATTCCTTTTATTCTTAATCTATCAGAAAACTCATGGAAATCAACATCCTCTACCCTTATCCCCAACTTCATCTTTTTTTTCTTAGATTTTTTTGATCTAACGATGCCATCTTTATTTTCTTCTGTCCGGAAAGTTATTCCTCTGACTAGATCTTTTTTTTCAATTATGTTGTAAAGATGCCATATATCATCTAGATTTTCAGGTTTTATCTTTATTTTACCTGTTTTTTTATCTTGATGTAATATTTTCATAAAACCAAATTTTCTCCAATAAAAAAACTTTTTTTTATGATGGTTTTCTAGTTTTAATTAGTTTTATAGATCCTGGTGGCAGGGTTTTATTTATTTCTTCTTGATTTGCATCTAGTAAATCCGCCATTTTTTTTGCAGCTTTATTTTTTTCAGTGTTACCGGGTTTGATGATAACATACTTGTCTGTTTTTTCTTTTATAGCAGAGACAGGAGCAGTCATAATTTTTTTGTATCCTTGAACATTGATTTTTCCTACTGCTAACTTTAGCTCGCATCTGTGATAATTTCTCTTTCCTCTAATCATAAAAGCTCCTTTAGGTAAAAACTCGCCGCTTTGAGGTGTTTTACTTACTTGTTCTGGTGTTACCCAATAGGCCGAGCCTTCAGCGAATTGTTTCCATGATTTTGAATGTGAAACAGCAAAAATACAAGCTTCTTCTAATGTCTTTTCAGATATAGGGACTTTATTGTTATCGATGTCTCTGTCTTTAATTATACAGCTAGGTGCTCCTTTTATATCTGCATGTGCATATCTATCTCCCTTCTGAAGATATTTTTTTACTACTTCTTCGTTTGTTTTAGCGTCTTTACCAGCTACCACAATGTTTCCATCAGAAGAGATAAACCATTTATATTTTTCAAACCAAAATGTTTTTTCATCTTTTCTTTCCCTAATTAGACTTCTTTGTTTTTTTTCCTTGGTTTTTTTGGTTTTCTTTATTTTTTTGATAGTGTGCTTATATGATTTTTCTGCACCCTGCTTTTTTTTCTTCATTTTTTTGCTTTCAAGATATTTTTCTTCCGCGTTGTCTATAGGATTTTTTCGGAAATTAAGGTCTACGCTGTATTTTTTTCCTTTTTTATCATTTAATGTAACGGTTAATTGGTTTTTCGTGGGATCAAAATTTTCAACTGATTTTTCTTGGGCTATCTCTTTTATTTTATCTTTTTTGTTTTTTTCTTGAAGCATTTGCTGTATTTTTTTCAAGATCCTGTCGATTTTTTTGTAATTGAGATAAATTAGTTCTCCTTCGAACTGTTTTTTTTCTATTTTTTGTTTAAATTTTTGTATTGCTTTTTCTTGTTGTTTTAGCCTTCTGTTTAGTTTATCTAATTTTTCTTCTTTTTTGGTTTTTTCTTTTTTTGTTTTCTCTGTTTTTTTTATAAATATCTCCAGACCGCGGGTGAAACTAGGTATCTTTTCATATTTTACATCGGTGTAGTTTTGAAATTGAAATGGTAGAACATCTATTTTCTTTTGATTTCTTTTAGTTATTACAGGATCTATTTTTTTATTTTTAAAAAGGTTTAATATTTCTGTGAGTTTTTGATAAGTTTTCTCTTTTTCTTTATCTTTCATATCCTTTATTTTTTTGTTTTTATCTATATTAGCTCTAGTGCATATTTCTTCTGCATATTTTCCGCCGAGATTCATTTTTACTGCTAGAGTTCTTACTATGTCTGAATCACTTTCGTTTATTATCTTTTTGAATTTTTTTTCGTTTATTTCAAAGGGATTTTTTTGAGAAGGAGGTGGCCGGTATTCCTCTCTACTTTTTATTGTTCTATGAGACCATTTCTGTTTTATGAATGGTAAAATAATTTTTCCCTGCGTATCTAGAAGGATTACATTTCCGTCTGAGAAACACTCTATAACCAGAGTGTATTCTCCTTCTTTTCTTCCTACCTTTATTTCAAGGATTCTATCAAATTCATGTTGTGATATACTGTTTATTATGCCGTTTTGTAGATATTTTCTAAGGGTCATAGCAAAAGATGTGGGGTGCATCGGTGTATTTATTTTTTTATCTGTTATTGCTAAAAATTCGCCGTTTCGTATAAAGAATGCTTCGTTTTTATCTTCTTTTTTGTTTCTAAATTTGATTAAAAGATCTTTTTTATTTAGTTGGTAGCATTTGTTTATATAACTACCAATAAGTTCCTGGGTTTCTGTTTGAATTGTATATATGTCTAATGATGAGAGTTGTACCATAATTATATGAAAGCTACATATGTATCTTACACTTAAAAAATACTATCCCTATTAAAAAAAGAGAGGAGGGAGGATGGGAGATGATTCTAAACTTGTAATAATATATATGGCAGAAATGCCCGAAGGGGAAAGTGGGCATTTCCCCCGTATTTTACGTCTTTCTAATTAATACTAAAAGACCTAATCATTTAAATATCTAAAACAGGGAGGTCGTTGAAACTATTATTAGGTTTTGTATCGAAAATCTTTGTTTTTTTATTATTTAAAAAATGATATTCTATAGATAAATAAAGAAATATAAAAACATCATTTATTTAAAAAATAATCAAGAATTACTTGAGTTTTGAGAAGAAAATACAAAAAATACTTTTAACTAACCATCTCAAAGGCTTATAAAGTGTAGAATATAATATATTTGTACTTGGTTTTATTATGCCTAAAGTTGGAACTGCTAATCTTCCATTACATGGTGGGAAAGCCCCAAGATGGCTATTCAAAAGAATGGTAAAACTATCAGAAGGAATAATAGATGCAATAATTCTGGAACATGGAGTAAAAGAATTTTTTAAACGACTATCGGACCCTTTTTGGTTTCAGGCTTTTTCTTGTGTTTTAGGTTTTGATTGGCATTCCAGTGGAACCACAACAGTTACTTGTGGTGCTTTAAAACAAGCTATAAATCCTGAAAAACACGGTATAGCCATAAACGGCGGTAAAGGTAAAGCCTCTAAGAAGACTCTTGAGGAGATTGAAAAAAATGGTGATTTTCTTAATATATCGACCAAAAATATTGACGAGATGAAATATTCTAGCCGTATGGCAGCCAAAGTAGATAACAATGCTATACAAGACCAACATTCATTATACCATCATGTTTTCATTTTTTCAGAAAAAGGAGACTGGAACGTTATACAACAGGGAATAAATTCTGACACAAAATTTGCCCGTCGATACCATTGGTCTTCTGAAAAACTCGAGGAGTTCCTAAACGATCCTCATGATTCCATTTTAGGTAAAAAAAACAAAGATAAAGTTTTAGATATGGGCTCTAAAGATAGTATCAAAAATCAAGAGACCTGTGTAGATTTAGTTAATGATAATCCAGTTCATTTGAAGCATGACTGGGCGACTTTGAATCTAAATAAAAATCAAAAGACACTTTTTAATTATAACGAAATGAAAAGAGGAAATAGTTTTTCAGTTGAAAATCTGGATATGCCCTACAGAATAAACTGGAAGAAAATGAGAGAAATTTATGAATTTCAGCCTGAAAATTATGAAAAAATGTTGTCTTTGAAAGGTGTAGGTTCCAATACTGTTCGTGCGCTAGCACTTATCTCGGATTTAATTTATGGTGAAAAACCTTCATGGGAAGACCCTGTTAAATACAGTTTTGCTGTAGGCGGAAAAGATGGTGTTCCTTTTCCAGTTGATAAAGAAGCCATGGATAATTCTGCTGATATATTAAAAAAAGGTGTTGATGAAGCCAAGTTAAAAAAGAAAGAAAAAATAAAGGCTTTGAAAAGACTCAAAGAATTTTGTAAAACAAAAGAGGCAGGATAGATTATGGGCCCGGCAGGATTTGAACCTGCGACCATCTGGTTATGAGCCAGACGCTCCACCAGACTAAGCTACGAGCCCATTTAAATCAAAATTTTTTTTAACTTACTTGTAGAAACCCGTAATATGACTCCTAATACTTAAAAATTTAGAGGAAAAAACAATCTAAAAACCAAATAGATTATTAAATCTTTAAAAGAACATAAAACACTATTTAAGGGATTTCTTCTAAAATAAATTTCATTACGGAAAGAAAAACTATTTCCTTTTTATTCCTCTTCCATTACTTCCCAAAAATCATTTAGATTTTTATCTAGAAAAGTTTTCCATAATAAAAAATTTTGATCTTCAGAAAAATCCTCTTCAATTTTTGAATTGGCTTGTTTTTTTATATCTTCAAAATTCTTTTCAAAAGTCACTTTTTTTCACCATCCTCTCTAATAATTCTTCTCTCTGGTAAAGTTTAAATACTTTTTCATTAAAAATTACAGATTGAAATTATGTCAAAAAAATCATGAAGGAAAAAATTATTTAGCAAGTTTCAGTTAGATTCTATTTACTGAAAATTAATTATGGCAAACATTAGAACTATCGCTAAATATCCTTTCTTAAACGAAGCTAAAAAATATGTTAAAGAGAACAATTTTTCTATTGATGAAATCTTAGAGAACCCCCTATATGAAAGAGCGCGTCTTATAGGAACTAACAGACTAGACAATTCACTTACTAAAAGCGATATAGGAAATAGAACTCTTTCTAGTGAAAACGATTGTATTATGGAGCTCCTTTCTTATCCTATAGCTAGAATGATCGCTGTGTGTATAAACGACTTTTATTTTATTAGAAGATATGCTCTAGGTGAATCAGTCAGAACTTACAAAAATCTATTGAAAGAGGATAAAGATTTTTTAATTGATATTTCTAAAGAATTTGAATTTGATGTTAAATATTTAGAAGAAAAAAACGAGATACGGATACATTTCACTGATTATCTACACTATGCCCCTACCAGATATAAAAGCTGGAAGATGGTAAACAGAGACTTAAAAAATGGATATATTCTAGTTGATAAAAAAGGAATATCTAGATTGATACAAGAAGCTCTCAGATTTCAAATAAACGAAGATCTTAAAGATAAAAAATGCAACAATAAAGTATATAAGGTTTTTAGCTCAGAGATTAAACGTATACGAAACAGGGTTAATAGATATAGAAAAAAAATTAAGGCAGAACCTATCGGTGAATTTGATGTTAAAAAACTCCCTCCTTGTATGAAAGAGATTTTAGGTGCAATACAATCAGGTGAAAACGTACCTCATATGGGACGATTTGCTTTGGTGGCCTTCTTTAATTCTCTAAAACTTGACACAAATCAAATACTAAAGATTTTTAGCAGTGCCCCTGATTTTGCAGAAGATAAAACTCGATATCAAGTTGAGCATATTACCGGTGATGTATCTTCAACTTCTTATGCTGCACCTGGTTGTGATAAAATGAGAACTTATGGTCTTTGCCCTGTGGAGAAAAGAGACAGGTTATGTAAAAAAGTAAAACATCCTTTAGGATATTATAGAGCAAAATGGAGGAAAAAAAGTAAAAAAAAATAAAAAGAAATAAAAAAAATCTATTTCGCCGAATGTTGGAGTTTTGTTTAAAATGTATGGTTTTTATACTTTAGAAGGAATTGATGGATCAGGTAAATCAACTATATCTCATATGCTTCGTGAAAAATTAGAATCTGAAGGATATGATGTAGTTTTGACTTTTGAACCCACAGAAAGTTGGCTTGGAGAAAAGGTTAATCAGTGTATAAAATCTGGAGCTGCCCCTTGTACAACTTCTTTTGTTTTTACCGCTGATCGGATATTACATGGTAAAAAAATTTTGAGATGGCTTGATCAAGGTAAAATTGTTTTATGTGACCGATATGCTGAATCAACTTATGCTTATCAAGGTGTTCAGTTAGAAGAAGTAATGGAAAATCCGGTTTTTTGGCTTAAAGATCTTTCCAGGGGCCGTATCCCTATACCAGATCTTACTTTTCTTTTTTTGATAGATCCTAAAGTTGCTTTGTCTCGAATTGAGGACAGAGATGAATTGATTCGTTTTGAAAAGGAAAAGTTTTTAAAAAAAGTACACGAAAAATATCTTTTAGTCTGTAAAGGTAATCGTTTTAAGAAGATTGATGCTACTTTATCTCCAAGAAAAATCGTTGAAATATGTTACAAAGAAATCATTAAAACACTGTAATTAAAAAAACAATTTTTTTCAACTGAAGTATAGATTGTTTATTCCTTTAGTTATCATATTTATTCCGATTGCTCCAATGGAAAATCCACTTATTCTCAACAAGAGCCTCTTTAATTTATCGAAAGCTATTTTTTTGAGTTCTTCATTGAGATATGATGTCTTAGTACCATTAAACCAATTTTTTAACCATTATTCTTAATATTTAATCGAAACATTTTTAAACTAGTTTATATACTATTTATTTACTTTTAAACAAAAAAAGGGAGAGACATATGCTTTTTTTGAGATATTTCCTCCCACTTATCTCCCTTTCAAAAGTCTCTCCCTTGCCCTCTTTACTCTATAAAGTCCTGTGCTAGACTTAATCTATCCATCTACTCTTTATCCAAGAATCCATAAATCTTTTAGTTAACTCACCCTTTGCTAAAGCTAAATCATGAATCGTAACAATTCCGACTAATTCATCCTCAGAAACTACAGGTAACTTCTTAATGTGATTAAAATCCATTAAATTAAGTGCATCTTTTATTTTACTTAATTTATTTATCGTTATTATATCCTTAGTCATTATGTCTTCAACTTTAGTTTTTTTAGGAGCCAAATTATTACATATCACTCTTTCAATTATGTCGCGCTCTGTTAAAATACCGACGCAATACTTATCCTTTAAAACTAAAAGACAACCTATTTTTTCATCACGATATTTCATACAAGCCTTAAAAATAGTTTCTTCAGGATGTACGGTAACTAAATCTTTTTTCATAATTTCTTTAATCAACATTATTTTTAAAAGAAAAGACAATAGCTAAAAAAATGTTTTTATGTAATAATCGAAATCATCTGTATTCTAAAGGCAACCGCATCAAGAAAATAAAAAAAACACTATATACCTAACTTTAAGGATGATTAGAGCTAAAAAAATGTATTTTCAACTATTATAAACATAGCTATGTATGATATTCTGCGTTAATTCTGACGTATTCATAGGAAAAATCACATCCCCAAGCTGTAGCTTCATGATCACCTTGGTTAAGATCAACCAGAACTCTCAGCTGAGCTGACTTTAACATAAGCTTTAATCTTTTCCGGTCGAAATCAAGACCGCCGCCCTTTTCGGCAACCTGCATAGACTTCCTATTAGATCCCAGATGGATATCTATTTTTTTCGGCTCTACTTCTACACCAGACCGACCTGCAGCAGCGATTATCCTACCCCAATTAGGATCTCTGCCAAATAAGGCAGTTCTCACAAGATTAGAATTAGAAATAGTTCTTGCAACCTGTCTTGCTTCTTTTTCAGACTTTGCGCCGACAACATGGTATTCAATAAATTTTGTTGCTCCTTCACCGTCAGAGACTATAGCTTTTGCTAAAAACCTACAGATTTCTTCAAGATTCTTTTTGAACTTTTCATAATCTTCATCCTTTTTAGTTATTCTTTCATTTTCAGCCAATCCATTAGATAAAACTGAAACCATATCATTCGTAGAAGTATCTCCATCTACACTAATCATATTGAATGTTTTTTCCACTGATTCTGATAAAGCATCCTGTAAAAGAGACGGGGCGATATTTACATCAGATACTATAAAACAAAGCATAGTCCCCATATTGGGATGTATCATACCTGATCCTTTCGCAATACCAGCTATATTGACTTTTTTTCCATCTATCTTAAAAGAAAGGTAATGTTCTTTCTGAAAGGTATCTGTAGTCATTATAGCGTTAGCTGCCATATCACCAGCTATCTTCCTGTCCGAAAGTACATTTATATTGTTTCGTATTCCCTCAAGGACCTTATCAGTTGGAAAAGGTTCCCCGATTACACCAGTAGCGGCAACAATAACGTCGTTTATCGGTATTCCAAGTTCCTCAGCTAAAGTTTCCGAGGTTTTTTTTGCACCTTCCATCCCTTCAGGTCCATTACATGCGTTAGCATTTCCTGAAGTCACAAGGATAGCCTGAGCTCTTCCATCTTTTAGATGTTCCTTTGTAAGTATGATAGGATGGGCCTGAACCCTGTTTTTTGTATAAACTGCAGCTGCGCTGGCAGGTACATCAGAAACAATAATTGCTAAATCTCGTCTTTTGGATTTAATCCCTATATGACAACCTCTTACCTTAAAACCGTTTACATCAGTTATGTTCTTCTGCATTTGAACCATTCCTCAAAATAAAATATACTATTATAACATTATGGTGACAAAGGAATATGTGATATACCCTCTTTTTCATCAAAACCAAGCATGATGTTCATATTTTGAACAGCTTGTCCAGAGGCTCCTTTAACAAGATTATCAATTGCCGATATAAGTATGACCTTTCCTGTTCTTTCTATAATCTTCGGAAATATATCACAATAGTTAGAACCTCTAACCCCTTGTACATATGGAGGTTTGTCTCTAACTCTAACAAACGGTTCTTCCTCATAATGTTTCTTATAAACTTCCGTTAATCTTTTTTCCGTGATTTCTTCAACTGTGTTAGAATATATTGTAGTCAAAATCCCTCGGTTTAACGGAACTAAATGAGGGATAAACAAAAACTGTATTTTATTTCCGGATTTATCTGATAATACTTCTTCCATTTCCGGAGTGTGACGATGAACACCAGGTTTGTAAGCCCTGAAGTCTTCGTTTGCTCTAGGAAAATGTGTAACTTTATTTGGTTTTGCACCTGCCCCGGTAACTCCAGATTTAGAATCCACAAAAATATTTGATATATCCAATAGATCTTCTATGATAGCTGGGGCCATTGCTAGTATCGATGAAGTAGGATAACAGCCTGGGTTAGCTACTAACTCTGCTTGAGCAATATCTTCTCTAAACAACTCAGGAAGACCGTAAACCGCTTTATCTATAGCCTCTGGGAATACATGTTTTTTATCATACCATCTTTCATATTTTTCTTTATTTTTAAGTCGAAAATCTCCTGAAAGATCTATAATTTTGGGTCCATCCAAACCGATATCTTTTACAAAATCCATTGATACACCATGAGGTAATGCAAGAAAAACCAGATCAAGATCTAGTACCTCATCTAATGAGTATTCCGATAGTTCCATTTCGCAGATACCTTCAAGATAAGGATGTATATCTGATAATTTCTTTCCAGCATAACTTTTAGAGGTTATCAAACAAAGATTTGTTTTTTCATGTTGTGTTAGTATTCTCGCTAGTTCAGAACCGGTATAGCCAGTAGCTCCGATAATTCCAACATCATCCATCGGAAAACACCTCTTCAATGGAATCGAAAAGTGCTTCTACAGCGGCATCTAAATCTTTTTTAGATATATTTAATGGGGGTACCAATCTAATCACGTTTTTTGCAGTACAGTTAGATAATACACCTCTTTTCATCATAGCAGGGACTATATCTTTTCCTTCTTGATCAAGTACTATTCCAATCATTAGACCTTTTCCTCTGATCTCTTTTATATGTTCGTTGTTCTCTGCTTTATCTTTTAAGATATTCCTAAGATCTTTTCCTGTCTCTTTGGCCCTATCTGGAAGTTTTTCATCTAGTAGTGTTGAAACTGATGCATATGCAGATGCTGTGGCAAGTGGATTTCCTCCAAAGGTTGTTCCATGATCACCTTTTTCAAAAGCTGATGCAACTTCTTCTTTAGCTAATAGAGCCCCTATAGGAAATCCTCCACCTAGTGATTTAGCTATAGTTATTACATCTGGAATTACGTCATAGCCTTGATAGGCAAATAGATGCCCTGTTCTACCCATTCCACACTGTATTTCGTCGAATATAAGTAGTATCTCTTCTCTGTCACAGATTTCTCTTAGACCCTTAAGAAACTTTTTTTCAGAGGGGACAATGCCTCCTTCGCCTTGTACGGGTTCGACCATTATCGCACAGGTTGAATCGTCAACTGCTTCTTCTACAGCCTCTAAATCATTGAAAGGTACAATTTTAAAGCCTTCAGGGAGTGGTTTGAATCCTTTACGGTATTTTTTTTGTCCGGTTGCAGAAACGCAGGCTAGACTTCGACCGTGAAATGAGCCTTCCATTGTTATTATGCCGCCGTCTTTCCCTTTTTTTCCACCCCATTTTCTTGCTAGTTTCATAGCTGATTCAACAGCTTCGGTTCCACTGTTTAAGAATAGTGCTCTGTCCATGTCGCAGTTATCGATTAGTAATTTTTCTAGTTTAAGTTGCGGTTCGATATAATATATGTTTGTGCAATGCATCAGTTTTTCTGCTTGTTTTTTGATAGCATTTACTACGTTTGGATGGCAATGGCCTAAGCTGTTGACTGCGATTCCAGCTAGTACATCAATATATTCTTTTCCTTCTGAATCCCAGGCTCTTGAACCTTTTCCTCTTTTTAAAAGGATAGGCATTCTTCCATATATTTTGAAATGATATTTTGAATCTATTTTCTTTGCATTTTTTAAATCCATATTTAATTAATCTCTCCTTTATTTGAATAAAGTATTGTGCCATTATTAGAGTTTTTTTCAAGTGAATCAATAAGTGAATGTTGTATGGTTCCATCTATAATTCTAGCGTTTTTTACTCCGTCTTTGATCGCTTTTATAGCAGATTCCACCTTAGGAATCATTCCTCCTTTTATAACTGTTCCAATCATTGATTCTGCCTTTTTAATGTTTAGATTTTTAATACGGGAGTCTTTGTCATTCTTTTCTTCTTGTATTCCGTCAACGTTGGTTAAGTATATAAGTGAATCAGCATTTATCGATGAGGCTATTTCACCTGCTAGTATGTCTGCGTTTACATTAAAATCACCTTCATCTTCACCGGCACATATTGGCGATATTACAGGTATGAATCCTTTATCTATAAGTGTCTCTATTAATTTTGTATTAACTTTTTGGACTTGCCCTACTCTTCCAAGGTCTGTTTTTTTTATTTTGCCGTTTATTTCGATTTCTTTTTTTTGTTTTTTTGATTTTACTAGATGGCCGTCTTTTCCTGAAATGCCTACTGCTTTTCCTTGTTTTTCGTTAATAAGTCCTACCAGGTTTTTGTTTACTTTTCCTGAAAGAACCATCTCTGCAATTTCTAGTGTTTCCTCATCGGTTTTTCTTTGACCTTGGATAAATTCGGGTTCTTTTCCTTCTTTATCCATTTGTTTGCTTACTGCAGGTCCTCCTCCATGGACAATTATTGGGTTTAATCCATTGTTTTTAAGTCGTACTATGTCTTCGGCTACTGATTTCTTGAGTGTTTCATCTAACATTGCGTTTCCACCGTATTTTATCACAATTCTTTTTGTATTGGATTCAAGTTCGTTTAGATAAGTTTCTTTCCTAGATCCTGTTCTCCTTGATTTAATTTCATCTGTCATAATATCACTATTTAATAGAATTTAATATAAGCCAATTAAAAAGTTGTATTTAATTCTGTTTATCAAAACTAATTTATTTATATCCCATATGTTTTAAACTATTGTTCTATATATTTCGTACAAGGTAACTTAGCGCCATACGATACATAAATTTTTCCATACATATATGTTAAATTGCCTAAATCACTTGTAAATCAATTTAATATACTTCTATCTGAAAGTCGTATTCAAATTATCTTTTTTTAAACTTTGCATATCAATTTATTTATAAAAAAACAATAAAACTCTTTCACTTTTTTATTCACTTAGTCTGCGTCCTAAGAC
>JAZKSQ010000135.1:0-4596 GCA_036625995.1 Thermoplasmatota archaeon
GCTCTTGCAGTATGTTGTCGAATCCTTGTTCCAACACTTTGTAGGGTTGTTTTGACAGATGGTGGAGTATGGTATCACCAGAGGGAATATTGAAACTGCAGTCATGCAGCTCTACAGCTGCTTCCTGTATGGAAACCTGATTGATTCCCGCCCAGCTCCATACCAAAAACAGTTAACTGTCCCTATAAACACTGTTTTCCTTTTTCCCCAGTTCGATATGCTTTTTCAAAGTATTGGTTATAATTTCTTTTAACTCTTTTTTGCATTCCATCCCTGTTCATTCCCCACAGCTGGGGGATGAACTATATATCATAAAAATTCTATCCTCATTTTTACTTTCCGAAGTAATGACCAAAATAAAAAAATACAATAAAATACTTAATCCCCTAAAACTATAACCTGGGAAACAGGATAGGATGCCAGTATAAAGATATATTTAAGAATTTCTTATCTGTAAAAATAAATTTATTTCTTCTTTGGAGAGGAGAATAAACTTGAGGGAAATAGATAAAAACGATAAACAAAACAACGATATGCTTAACCACAATGAGATAAACAAAAAAATTGATGAATTAATCAATTTTAAAAGTGAAAAACTAAATAAACTTTCGGAACAAGAGAAAAACAGAACTTTTAATGATCAATTTGATGAAGATAAAAATTTAATTTATTCCAAAATGAATATAAAAAACCAGAATAAAGATAGGAATATATTTGAAAGACTAAAGACTGAAAAAAAGAAAAAACATTATTTTAAGGAGCAAGTATTTAAACAAAAAGAAAATATTTTAGACGATTATAAAATCAAAAATAGTTTAGCTAGAGTAAAAATTACTTTAAACAAAGAAACCTTTGAAAAAAAATATAATATTAAAATAGAAAAAATTTCCCCAAACCAAATTAAAAACTATAAGTTTATAAAAGAAACACTTTTCACAATCGATATTAATCCTTTCTTGAAATCAAAGAAAAAAAAAGAAGAAAAACTGAAAAAATATATTGATGAAATAATACATAACTACCATTTATCAATCGATAATAACGAAAGAAACAAAATCGAATATTTTTTGAAAAGAAAACTGTTAAACTATGGAAAAATCGATGAAATAATGAAAGACCACCATGTAGAAGAGATTCATTGTAATGGACCTAAAAAACCCTTATATGTATCTCATAGTAAATATGGGAACCTAAAAACTAACGTCCAGTTCTCTACCGAAGAAGAACTATATCGATTTGTTTTAAAACTCGCTCAAAAAACTGGGAAACATCTTTCATATGAAAAACCGGTTTTAGATTCTTATCTGCCAGATCAATCAAGTATACATTTAACATTAGGTGACCAGATCTCTTCTAATGGTTCAACATTTACTATTAATAAAATTCCGCAAAGTCCTTTTACGCCACTTGATTTGATCCGTGAAAATACAATGTCCTATGAAATGTTGGCCTATTTTTGGTTGGTGTTAGAACATAAATTCAATGTGGTTATAACTGGGAAAAATGATTCAGGTAAGACCTCTACGTTAAACGCAATTTCTTTTTTTATTCCAAAAAACTCAAAAATAATGTCTTTAGAAAAAAAACGGGAGTTAACCATTCCTTCTGATAATTGGATTCCTGAAAAAATATCATTAGCAGACAAAATCGATTTTTATCAATTATTGAAATCATCTATAAGTCAAGAACCAGACTATCTTATAACAGAGGATATCGAAGGAAGAGAGACCTATCTATCTTTCCAAGCGATGTCGTTAGGACTGTCATGTGTTTCAACTATTATAGCAGATTCAGCTCAAGATCTGCTTTATAAGTTGGAGGTAAAACCTATTGATCTTCCTAGAGTCATGCTTAGATCGCTGGATCTAATATGTGTACAGACTAATGATAAAGTTAAAAACAAGCGGTTGAGAAGATGTAGAAAAATAATTGAGGTTATTGATGTAGATCCAAAGATAGGGGAAATACTTACGAATGAAGTATTTCGTTGGAATCCAGAAGAGGACAAATATAATTATTCTGGAAAAAGCTATTTATTAGAATTAATCAGGAAGCAACTGGGTTTATCTGCTGGAAAATTAAAAGAGGAGTTGAATAGAAGAGTAAAAATTTTGAAGTCGATAAATAATGATGAAAAGTTTGATTTTAAAGATATTGCAGATGTCATAAATCTATATCGTAGAAAACCAAAGGTTTTTTCGGGAAAGAATAAGTTTTTTAATGATAGTACGTCTAAGATCGAAAGTGTTGGATAACTCAAAAATGAATTTTATCTATGGAGGGAAATGAGAAAATCGTTTTAAATAAACTACAAAAGATATCGTTTAAATTATTCAAAACTTTTGGATTTAAAATTAAAAACAATAAATTCGAAAAAATTCTAAGAAAGGCAGATATTTCAATCCGTGCTGATGCCTATCTATCTTATTCATTATTTCTATCTTGTATCGTATTTCTTTCTTTATTTTTATCCTTACCATATCTAATTTTTATAACAACTAACTTTGAAATTTTATTAAGTCTACTTCTTTCTATTATGTTATCAGCTTTTTTAGGTTTTAGTATTCTTCTTATTTTAGTGAAATATCCTTTTCTTAGAGCTAAATATCGTGGGAGAAAAATAGATGAAGAATTTTATCATAATTTCTATCTGACTTCACTTCTTGAAAGATCGGGGGTTGAGATAATAGACATTTTTAGAATTTTAGCTAAAAATAAATCTCAGAAAGAAATAGAAAAAGAAATATCAAAGATATATAGGAATATATCTTTTTTTGGGGATGACATTATTACAGCTTTAGAAAAAAACCAAAAAACAAATCCATCAAAAAAATTCAGAAAATTTCTAAAAGAACTAACTTTAACAATAAAATCAGGAAAATCAATAAAAAAATATCTAAGAAAAAAAGAAATAGAATATAAAAAAGAAAACAAAAAGATACATCAAAAAAATCTAAAAATAATATCAACTCTACAAAAAACATACATGATAGCTGAGATATTAATCATATCCTCAATATCTGCACTAATATACTACTTTACTAAAACCCAAGATAGTATACAAATATTCAACCAACTTCCCATCATCCTATTAGCACTAATCCCTATAATCCATCTAATTTTTATAAGGCTGATCAAAAGAAAAATAAATCTAAAAGAGACATAAAAAAAATGAAAATACATGCAAAAGGCAAAAAAATCAATTTAACAATAATAGCAATCATAATCTTAGCGATTTTGACAGTTATAACATATGTAAACCCAATTAACACATCTCCATTATTTGTAAAAACAGCTATAACTATCCTATTGATAATTACGGTAATTATACTTGTTTTACAAAAATTAAAAGGACAGAGGAAAAAAGAATTTGAAAAAAATTTGATAAAACTAATTTACGATATGGCTACGATTAGTAAAATAGATAGTGACCCATCAAAAATTTTTACTTTAATACCTGCAACAAATTACGGACCATTAAAAGATTATATAAAAAAAATCAAAAACGATTTATTTTTTGGAAAAAACCTAAGCGAAGCCATAAAAGACAGAAAAAAGAAAATAAAAGATGAAAACACTGAAAAAACGATTGGAATAATATCAAAAGCATTAGAAAAAACAGATAATATAGAAAAAATATTGTATCAATCCGCAGAGATATTAAAAGAAAAAAATGTTACCAAAAAGGAAATCACCAAAAAAAACTCAACTTACATTTTAGTTATTTATGGAATATTGTTTATCTTCTTAATACTATCATTAATGTTGAATTTAGATTTAAATTATAATCTATTTACACAAAACTTTTTTTCAAATTACTATTCAAATAATCCTATTTATCTCATATTTTCTTGGGCTATAACCTTACAGATAATAGGTTCAGGATTATTAGCCGGATTTATTGAAAATGGAAAAACAACAACCGGATTAAAACATATTGCAATGATGATAATTTTATCAATTGCAACATTAACATTTTTTTCTTAAAGTTATACTTAGATACTTAAACAAAAAATAAAAAAATTTTATCTAGTTTTTTTAGAGTATCTATCTAAGATCTTTTCATCTGTTAAAATTTCTTTTAAACATTGATACTTTATAATTAAACTCTGACTGAATTTTTTAAAGAAATTAAAATAAAAATTTAGATAGAAAAGGATAGAGGAATTTCTCTTAAACCATAAAAAGCAAGACCTACAGCAAATGCAAACAAAAAAAACCAAACGTTAAAGTTCCATCGAACAATCTTAGCTCCATCCAGAGGATATATGGGTAACAGATTAAAAGCCCCCAGAAAAGCATTAATAACACATACAAAACCTATCACTGATTCAAAGAAAGTTTCATAAAAGACAAAAAAATACAAAGGTAACATCGCTGCAGAAATCAAAATATTCATAGAAACACCAGAAACTGCAATCGTACCGTTTTCAAAATCTCTCGACTCACCTCTAAACATAACTGCTCCAGGAGCAGCAAATACTAAACCAAAAGATAAACCTAACAATAAAGCAAGTAACAAGCCCAGAGGATACATACGATACTCGGACCATAAACCATACTTTTGGGCCATAAACTTATGAGCCAACTCATGTG
>JAZKSQ010000136.1:0-4578 GCA_036625995.1 Thermoplasmatota archaeon
AACCTTTTTTCCAAAACCGTTTTTTTTCAGTACATCAAAATATAAAAAAACCAAAGGATAGAAAATACTTTTTGTTTTCATACCAGTATAGATTTAAATAGTTGTTAACATTACAAAACACCATGGTTCGAAAAAGTGAACATATGTTCGAAAATATGAACTTAACTCCGCTTGGGATAAAAATACTAACATTTCTGGCACGCAATCCAGATAACCAATTTTATATCAGAGAAATAGCTAAAATCCTTAATAAGAGTGTAGGTGGAACTCATAAAACTTTAAAATCACTTAAAGAAATGGATTTTGTTAAGGAAAACAAAAGTGGAAAAAATATATACTATCAAATCAACCAGAATAATCCTGCGGTAAAAAATTTTAAAATATTTGTGACAATAAATGAGCTAACACCTTTAGTAAACCAACTTAAAAATATATCAAAAAAAATCATTCTTTTTGGAAGCTGTGCTAACGGAGAAGATACTGGTGAAAGTGATATAGATTTGTTTGTTTTAACAAATGAAAAAGAAAAAGTCAATAAAAAATTTTTAAAAATGGATTTTAATAGAGAAATCCAAGCAGTTGTTGTAAACACTTCAGATTTAATAAAAATAAAGGAAGAAGATAAAGGCTTTTATCAAGAGATACAAAAAGGGATAACTTTATGGGATGATAAAAAATGAATGATTTTGAGAGATGCTTAAACCAAAGACGGTTAACTAAGATTAAACCATCAAAAGAAATGATACAAAAGGAAATTAAAAATTCAGAATATGATTTGAAAAGTGCAAGAAATAGTATGGATGAAGGAGATTTTAAATGGACAGCAGTACAATCATATTATTCAATGTTTCATGCTGCAAAAGCATTAGTTTTAAAAAAAAGAATACCGTGAGAAAAGCCATTATTGCTTGATCATAGCTCTAAAAGAACTATACGTTAAAAATGATGAGTTAAATGCTGAAATGGTTGAAAATATGGAACTTTGTATGAATCTTAGACATCAAGCAGATTATGGATTATCTTATACTCAAAAAAGCTCTGAAACAGCATTAAAATATGCAAAAGATTTTTTAGACAACTCCTTAAATCTCCTATAGTATATAAAAACAAATTTCAAAATTTCCTCCAGATACTACAGGATAAATTCTTTTTTTTCAAGAATCCTCAAAACTAACGTTTTTTTAAAAAGTTTTTAATAACATCTATCCATAACCTAACCCCTGGAAAAAAACTATGTTTTTTGGAGTGATATCCTTTTGAAAATAAGTATAATCCTTCCCACACTAAACGAAGAAAAAGGAATCGGAAAAACCATAGACGACATAAAAACAGAGTATTTCGAAAAAAAAGACTGGGACTACGAAATAATAGTAGTAGATGGAGACTCAAAAGATAAAACACAACAAATAGCAAAAAACAAAGGAGCAAAAATCATCGTAGAAAAACGGAAAGGATATGGACGAGCATACAAAACAGGAATCAAAAAAGCCTCAGGCGACATAATCGTAACCGGAGATGCCGACGCTACATATCCATTCGACCAAATACACCACTATATACAACAACTTCTAGACGAGAAACTAGACTACATAACCACCAATCGCTTCGCAAAACTACATCATGGATCAATGACAGTACAACACCAATTTGGAAACATGGTTCTAGCATGGACACTAAAAATACTATACCTGATAAACATCAAAGATTCACAGTCAGGCATGTGGATTTTTAGAAAAAAAGCACTAAAAAAGATACAACCATTAGAAGAATTCAACGACGGTATGCCTTTCAGCGAAGAAATCAAAATAGAGATGTTTACCAACAAAAAAATACAGGCTAAAGAAATACCATCTATGCTACGTCCACGAAGAGGACATGTAAAAATAGAGACATTTAGCGACGGATGGAAAAACCTAAAATATCTATTCAAAAAAAGAGTAAACTAAACCCATATTGTTAAACACACCCTCTGACATAACGATATTTTATGGATCCTTTTCTAACAGTATGGATTTTTTTAATAGGAACAATAGCTGGAACAATAATAGGTATAACACTAGTATACAGAGCAGCAGTAAAACCACTTAAAAACAGGATAGATCAGATTAAAAAAAGAAAACAATCACAATCAGTAAAATACGGAAAAACCATGGAACAAATAGCTCCATTTACCAACAAATATCCATACGACACACAAAAATTTCGTTTTATAGGAACACCTATAGATGGAATACAGTTTAACGAAGACGAAATAATTTTTGTAGAATTCAAAACAAATAAATCAAAACTATCAACAATACAAAAAAAAATTAAAAAACAGATACAAAAAAATCAGATAAAATGGCAGGAAATAAGATTAAAATAAAAAAATTTTTAAATATGTAAAAACAGATTAAACAAAGAAAAACGTTGTTTTTTTACATGAAAAAAAAACTATATAGAATAAAAGAAACAGAAAAAAAACAAATACAAAAAAAAATCAAGAATCTACTAAAAAAAAAGAAACCAATTACCTTTGCATATCTACATGGATCTTTTATCACCAAAGATGTATTCAGAGATATCGACATAGCTATATATCTATCAAATAGATTCAATAAAAAAAAATCACTCAGATATGAACTATCTTTAGAAGAAAAACTTAGTAAAAACACCGGTTTCATATGCGATGTCAGAATATTAAACCAAGCACCAGTTTCATTTAGTTATTCTGTAATCAAAAAAGGCATAATTCTATTTAGCAAAGATGAAACCAAAAGAACCGATTTTGAAACATATATCTGGGTCAAATACCTCGATTTTGACTTTTATAGAAAAAAATATATGAGGGATACACTTGGAATTAAAATATGATAAAAACAAAATAATAAAATTATCATCAGAAATTTATAACTCTCTAGAAAAACTTAAGGAAATTCAAAGGTTAAAAAAGAACGAATTTACAAAAGATCCCTATAAAATAGCAGCTGCTAAATATTTTCTTATAGTAGCAATAGAAGCAGCAATAGATATGTGCAACCACATCATATCAAAAAATAAATTTAGAGCACCAGAAGATTATAGCGATAGTTTCAGAATCTTAAACGAAAAAAAAATTTTCAAAGAAGATTTCACCAAAAAACTAATAGAAATGTCCCGTTTCAGAAACCGACTAGTCCATATATACTGGGATGTAGACGAAGAAGTAATATATGAAATCATCCAAACAGATTTAAAAGATCTAAAATTTTTCATAGAAAAATTCACCAAATGCTTAGAATAAAAAAAACTTTAAAATTTTTTTTAATCTAACTATCCAAAAACTTCTTAATTTCCTCTCTTAAAATTTCACTAACCATTTTTCCATCTGCTTTACCACGTAGTTTTTTCATAATAACACCCATTAAAGGACCAATAGCATCCATTTTCTTTTCTTCTACAAAATCCTTTCTATCAGATACAGCATCTTTTACTATCTTTCTTACTTTTTCTTCATCAACAGAAGAAACACCACAAATCTCAACGGCTTTATCAACAGAACAATCTTTATCAATCATACAAGAAAATATCTCGGATAGTGCTTCTTTGGCAAAACTTTCTTTTTTCAAACCAGAAAAAACATCTTCAAGCATAGATAAATCAATAGAACCTATATCGACATCTTCTTTTTCAAGCTCGGGAAAGATATTTAGAAAAGTACGTAATATCTCGTTTTTTAGATCAGGATATTTTTCCACCAATACTTCAAAATCATCTTCATATCCACTATTAATAATCTGTTTAACCTGCTCAGAATTCAAGTTATAGCTTTTTTTAAACCGTCTTTTTTTATCCTCTAAAAGCTCAGGAAGATTTTCTTCAATCCTAGAAACATATTCCTCGGTTACTCTGATAGGTGGCACATCGGTCTCAGGATACATACGAGCTGCACCAGGCATAGGACGCATAAAAACTGTAGAATCATCAGAATCAGCTTTTCTAACCTCTTCTACTACTCCCTCCTGTAAAGCAAGACGGGCACGCCTCAAAACAGCCTTAAGACCCCTCTGGACTTTATCCCTAGGCCCTAAAGCAAAAACAAAAGCATCCTGGCCATCTAAATCAACATTTAGTTTTCTAGTTATAGCTTCTATTTCATCTTGATTTATTCCAAAACCAGGTAGTTCGTCACTATGAACTATTCCATCAAGACCTGCCTCCATACCAGCATAAGAAGCCATTTCTTTACCTAGTCTACTATGTTTTCTTTTAAGCAAATCTTTAAAACCCGGCAGAATACAACCCAAAACCCTACAATCCTTCTTTTTCAAAAACTTTTTTACCAGTTTTGATTCAGTATCCTTAAAAACACTGGTAATATCTTTAAAATTAATATCTTCTAAATCATCCAACTTAATTCTTTCATTAAGTATTTTTTTAATTTTGTTTAAATCAATCTGTCTAAAAACCTCTTTTTCACACACACGAGAAATCGAGCTAAGAGATTGCACACCCTTAATCTCTACTCTATTTCCCTCTTCTATAGATACATTTAGATCCTGACGGATTGTACCCAGACCCTTTTTTACTTTTTTAGTAGAATGAAGCATAGAACCAATA
>JAZKSQ010000137.1:0-4542 GCA_036625995.1 Thermoplasmatota archaeon
AGCTTTATTTAACATAAATCCAAGCGAGAAATCCCCCAAACTTTAGTTTGGTGGATGAATCGCATGGAAAGTATCGATTTAAAACATCGTTAGATGTTTTCTTCCCTTGAGGGAAAGCCACGACATTTATGTCGTGGATGGGTGACATACCCTCTGTGGCCCAACAAGGCTTCTGCATAATCCGTGGGTCTCTCCGTTGCAGCCTTTACAAAATTACTTCGGAAAAACTTACGAAGAGTATGCGGTCTGTAAACCAAAAAACCAGTTTGTTTATCCCTCTCATCCAAATCAACCTTTTTCAATAATCTCTTCCACCACTTTCTTGCCGTCTGAGCTTCAAAGGGAAATACTCTACCATCCTCTTCAGATTTAGGTTTGTTCAGTTTCTCAGCGGTTTTCAAAGCATACTGTAAGTATAGCTCTCGTTGCTTCAACCATTCTTTCACATATCTAGAGGATTCTTCAGTTATAAAAGTAAAGCGTTCCTCATTAGTTTTCGTGTATTCAGCTCTGACGTTAATTTTGGTCGGTCTATTAGAGAAATCAATATCCTCTAATTTCAGTTGTGTAGCTTCCCCAATCCTCATGCCCGATGTTGCCAATACCATGAAAAAAGCTTTTTCTTGAATTCTACCATTCGATAAAATCTCCGCCAGTTGTTCTTTCGTGGGGATTTTATCCTTAGTTATAGTTTTAGCTTTTCTTCCACGTCTGTTTAAATTCTTCCAAAAACGTTGTTTGAATTCAATTCTGTGATGCAAAAAGAATTGCTTGATAGCAGAAAGATACTGTTTAACACTACCCGGTGCCATTCTTTCTGTGATTTTATTTCTAAATTTTTTTATATCCTTCTCTTACTCTCTTAACTGTTTAATCCGTTTTTTGTTTTCCAACAGCTCAACTTCCTTAATGTAGTCATCCGGATTCTCATCTATCACCTGGAAAAAAGTAGCCAAAGCATTACTATACGTATCGCGAGTATTTGCGTTGTAAAACTCTAACAAAAAACCCTCAACTGCAACATATTTGCTTATTTTTGCCATATTTATTTACAATATGTTAATTATAAACTATCTATAAATAACTTTTGAATAATGTTTTGATGTAATAAAATAGTATTAAATAAGAAAATCCTTATTCCTCTTTTTTAATCAATGGATATCGTAATATTTATTCAAGCTATGTGGATTATTATCCCTGCATATGTTGCAAATGCAAGCGCAGTACTAGTTGGCGGTGGAAAACCTATAGATTTAGGTAAAAAATGGCGTGATGATAAACGAATCCTTGGCGATGGGAAAACTTGGCAGGGTTTAATATCTGGTTCATTTATCGGTATGACTGCAGGTTTTGGGCTTTCTATAGTAGCTAAATATGCCTCTGTTCATGAAGATTATGCTTTTTTAGGGTTAACCGACTTTTTAGGTTGCCCTGTTATGATACCTATAATTTTTTCTATCTGTTTCGGTGCTTTAACCGGTGATATAATAGAAAGTTTTTTTAAAAGACGTCTTGGTAAAAAAAGAGGGGAAGATTGGATTCCATTCGATCAACTAGATTTCATTTTAGGCGCATTATTTTTTAGTTTCATTGTCTCTGGAATTCTTTCTCTCTCCGGTATAACCGTTTTTAATTGGTTTTTTGAAAACCTGACTTTTTGGCATATAGTTTCTTTGCTAATTATAACACCATTTATACATTTGATAGCTAATCTCATCCATAAAAAGAAAATAAGAAAAATGGTAAAGAAAGTTATATAAACACAACTTGATATCTTTTCTGTAAAAAAAGTTTTATTTAGAAATAAATTATTTTTTTGTGAGGGAAAAAATATACGATGGGTGAAAAATCAACCGATTCTATGAACGAGGAACTGAAAAAGTGGCTGAAGGAAAATCCTAAAACTGATTTGAAAAAAGACATAAAAAAACATCAGGAGAAAAAACCTTGGGGCAAATGTCAGATATGTGGTGAAAAAAAAGCTAAACATGTATGTATTAAATGTGGTAAATCAGTCTGTAAAACTTGTTATTTTAAAATAATCGGTGTTTGCAAAGAATGTGTCCCAAAAGAAACAGCTGCTAAATGGGAAGGAAAACAACCAGACTGGGAACAGATACTAGGTGTAGAATGGGTTGACTAAAAAAACTTTTTTTTATTTTTCTATATATTCGTTCATAGCCTTGATTACTTCTAGGCTATTTTTTGCTTTACTATAATCATCTAAAGGATTTTTGTTCATTTCTAAAAAATGTGGAGCCCATTTATAGATATTTAGGATTTTTTTAGCTTGACCTTTTTCACCAAGAATATATAAAAAGGCGGCAAAAGCCTCAAGTGTGGTCAGCTTAAATGGTTTACCATAATTAACTGGATTCACCGCAACTAGAAAAGGAAGTGCTCTTGAATGATTTTTTTTATCTAAGATATCAAAGTTTTTTTCTGCATTTTTCCAAGAACAATCAACAGCCAATATACCCTTATTTTCAGCGATATTTTTATCTTCTGGAGAAATACTCTTTTCAGCAAAAGGATTTAAAAGTATACATCCAGAGGGAGTCTTAGAAATATTTTTTTTAAGATAAGCCAAATTAAAACGACTGAGTTTTTTAGCGCTACATTTTTTAGGATCATCTTCATCCGTATGATATATAAACAAATCTATTTTAGACATAAGATATCAAACTTTTTAGATTTTTTTTAACCGTATATCAAAAACATAGTGGCTAATCCCAGGTGCATAATTCTTTACTTTAATATGTCTGATAAGATCTGATTTATAGCCATATTTTTTAGTTTTTTCTTTGAACTTATCAAACGTATTTTTCGGAACTTGATCATCAGCGAAAGTATCATGGAAATGTATTATTCCCCCTTTTTCTTTGATTTTTTCCAATGCAGAAGGAAGAAACCTAATAGTTTTTCCGATATATCCCATAATTATTCTATCAGCCTTATTTTTTATATCTATTTCTCTGTTATCACCCAATACCGGTGTTATTATATCTGAAACATTATTCTTTTTAATGTTATAACAAAGATAGCTATATGCTTCTCTGTTTTTTTCACATGCAAAAATTTTTGTAGGCTTTGAATGAACAGCTATAGGAATTGAAAAATAACCTATACCAGCGAAAAGATCCATAACGATTTCATCTTCATCCACTATTTTTGAAATCCTTATTCTTTCACTCATATTGCCTGAGGAAAACATAATCTTTTTTGGGTCCAGTTTAAAAAAAACATTATTTTCCTTATGAATAGTTTCAGTATCCAAGTCACCATAAATATGTTTCACCTTAGGTTTTCTAAATTCACCTTGTATACCCCCGGTATCCTCTAATACAGATCTAGAGTTTAAAACATCGGCATATACTCTACCTAGATGTTTTTTATAGTCAGCTAGTTTTTCATCTATTTTTAGTATTAATATATCCCCTATTTTTTCCCATTTCTCAGGAATATAAAAAATTTTATCTTCTGAAATGCTTTCGGCTAGTTTTTCCCTAATTTCATCTATCGGTTTTTTTTTCATAGAATATGTACAATACCTAAAAAAAAGATAGATGTTTTTATGATATAAAGTTTATATCCATAAAAAAAAATAGTTTAACTTAGGTCTTCAACAACTCTTATAACATGTCATCTTATTTTAGCCTGACAATAGAAACATGGAATTATTTCCCTACAAACCACGTAAAAACCAAAATGCGATAATGGAGACTATTCACAAAACGTTGAGATCCGGTGAAAATCTGGTTTTTGAATCAGGTACAGGATCAGGTAAAACAATCTGTACTATCACATCTACGTTAGAATATTGTCTAAAAAATGATAAAAAAATAGTTTATACTACACGAACTAACGCCCAGCAAAGACAGGTCCTTTTAGAGCTAAGAAAAATCAGGGAAAACTTGAAAAAAACAGAAGAAAAAGAAGATATTTTCGGTGTAGGCATACAAGGCAGAGGAAACATGTGTCTTTTTGCAAAAAACAATCCTGATTTTGAAAAAGGAACTTCCGAAGAACTTTCAAGGCTTTGTTCAAAGGAAAAAAAGAAGACACGTTCAAATAAAAATAAAGGATGCCCCTATTACCAAACCTTTCTTCAAGATAAAGAAAAAGAAAATAAATGTATAAAATGGTTTAAAGAAAACTTACCGACAGCCGAAGAATTTACAGATTTTTGTGAAAAAAATAAAATCTGTCCTTATGAGTTAAATAAAAGCTTGGTTAAGATTTCCAAACTTGTAGTTGTACCATATATCTACGTTTTTGATGTAACTATTCGTAACATGTTACTTGACTGGCTTGGTTTATCAGAAAAAGATATTATTTTGGTAGTAGATGAGGCACATAATCTTCCTGATTATCTACGTGATCTTTTTTCATCTCAGTTATCTTTTTGGATGTTGAAAAACTGTCGGAATGAAGCAAAAAAATATGGCGACCCATCTATGCTAGACGGCCGTTTTACAGTTTCATCTTTTTGTAAAACTTTATCTGACATATTACTAGATTTCAGAGATACTTATGTTTATC
>JAZKSQ010000138.1:0-4492 GCA_036625995.1 Thermoplasmatota archaeon
TTACTAGGAGATTTAAAATATGGAAGAACGGTACATTCTTTGGCCTATGCATTATCAATGTATAAAACAGAGCTTACTTTTGTATCTCCCAAAAGCCTGAAAATGCCTAAAGAAGTCGTAGAGGAATGCCAAAAGTTAGGTGTTGAGCCAAAATGTACAGGTAATTTGAACAAAGCCATAAAAGATGCAGACGTACTATATGTAACTAGGATACAAAAAGAAAGATTTCCTGATCCTGAAGAATATAACAAAATCGTGGGTGCCTATAGAATAAACAAGGAAACTTTAGATAAATGTAAAAAAGATATGATAGTAATGCATCCATTACCACGTGTCACAGAGATAGACCCAGAAATAGATAAAACATCAAATGCTTTATACTTCAAACAGGCGTTTAACGGAGTACCAGTAAGGATGGCTCTATTATCCTTAGTTACCGGGGTGAAAAAATGAAAAAACTAAAGATTCAACCTATAAAAAATGGTACAGTGATAGATCATATAACAGCTGGAAACGCAGTTAAAGTACTACATATATTAAAAATCCCGGAAGGACATACCTCGATTGTGAGTGTCGCAATAAACGTTAAAAGCCAGCTTGGGAAAAAAGATATAGTGAAGATAGAAAATAGAGAACTTCATCCCAAAGAAGTAGATAAAATCGCTTTAATAGCCCCTAGAGCAACCATAAACATAATTAGAAACTATGAGGTTGCGGAAAAACATAGAGTAAAACTTCCAGATGAAGTATCAGGTATCGTTAAATGCCCTAATCCGACTTGTGTTTCAAACGCTGGAGAACCCATCAAAAGTAAATTTAAGATAATAAATAAAGATCCACCACGAATAAAATGTTACTACTGCGAAAGAGAACCTGAAAATATTGCAGAGCGAATAATTTAAGATCTAATATTTTCTAAAACCTTTTTTGCATAATCAAGCTTAATCTTTTTGTCCTCAATCAGTTTATCAGATAACATATCTATTTCTTTTCCTTCTGCTCCAGCCATAACAGCGATATTTTTTGCATGTAAAGACATATGTCCCTTTTGAATACCGACTGTTGATAAAGCTAAGACAGCTGCAAAGTTTTGTGCAAGACCTAAACTAGCGACAATCTCAGCTAATTCACCAGCAGAATCAATACCAAGTATTTTTTTACATACTTTGGCCTTAGGATTCATACTAGCAGCACCACCGACTGTACCTACGGCTACCGGTAACTCAATCTCCCCTACTAGGTCACCGTCATCATTTTTATAATAACTAGTGAGAGAAGTATATTTTCCGTCTTTGGCAGCATAAGCATGTGCACCTGATTCCACCGCTCTAAAATCATTGCCCATAGCTATCAACAAGGAATCAATTCCGTTCATAATTCCTTTATTATGCGTGGCAGCTCTATAAGGATCAATAACAGCAAGAGAATAAGACTCCAAAAACGCATCCACAACTTCTTCTCCACCCATCTTTTCTTTATCAAAAACAGCCGTGGCTTTAGCTATACGTTTATCTGCAAGATTTGATAGAATCTTCAAACGAACATGTCCTGAAGTCAACTCTTCAATAACTGGTGCCAAAGCTTCACACATAGAATTGACTGCATTAGCACCCATTGCATCACGAACATCAACGATTAGATGAGTTATCAACATTTTTCCTAAAGGACTGTTCAGAATTCTTACCTCAATGTCTTTAGCACCACCTCCCAGATTAACTAAAACTTCATCTTGTTTATTTGCTATCTCTAAAATTTTTTCTTTATTTTCGATGATTTTTTTTGAGTCACCGACAGGATCATCCACATCAAGAATCTGTATTTGTCCTATCATTAAAGGGTCTGAGACTTCAGCTTTGAAACCTCCTTTCCTTCTGGCTATTTTTGCGGCATTGCTGGCAGCTGCTATGACACTTGATTCTTCGGTTGCCATCGGAAGAATACGGTCTTTTTTGTTTATCAAAAAATTTACTGCAAGGCCTAACGGTAACTCAAAAGTTCCTAAAACATTTTCAATCATTCTATCGGCGATATCGAGGTTAAGTGAGGAATGTAATATTTCGGTATCCTTTTCTGATAGATTTGAGAATCCTTTAACATATTCTATTCTTTTTTTGACAGGCATTTTATAAAAACCCGAGATTCTAGAGGTTTTATCTTTTGTTTTTGACATTATCTATTATTTCCTCCAAGTTAGTGTTATTTGAGAGATGCCTTAAGAAAGATTAATCTATTTATAACTGACTATTTTATTGTCGATTATTGACGATTAAAGAAATTTTTTTTAGATGTGTTCTCTGTTTTTTGCTGCGACTCCATTGTTGAAACTAAGCATTTCCTCTCTGTTTAGAAGACATCTTCCTACTGCTAACAAGTTGTCCTTTTTGTCTACCAATAGACATTCATCGTAAGGCCGGAGGTTTTCATCGCAGTCTAACACAAATTTAGCAAAAACACTTTTTCCATCCTTGACAAAAGGTTTTGCTTCATCATCTACAGTTACTCTTAAAAAAGGTTTTTTAAAACTTTTTTTAATCAGTTTACCCCCCTCTATTTTCAGAGTAAAAAACCCGTCTTCAGCTCTCATAGATAAAATATGTTTTCCGTCGAGTAAAACATTTCTGATTTTACCAGTATTTTTAGATTTGATAAAACTTACTTGTCCATCTAACAATGCCGTGGATACATTTTTTCCAAATTGCATATCGATTACAGCAGCAACTTTTCTTTGATCAAATAGTTCTATGTCTACAATTTTTTTATCTTGTTCTGACGACTTGTTTATTTCCAGTTTTTTTGTTTGTTTATCCTCAAGAAACTCAGAAAAATTTTTTTCAGCTAGATTCCTAGTTTCCACGTCTACTTCTTCAGGGAAAATAGATTGAGCAAAGGGATACATTTCATCTAGTTCTATAGGAATAGCCCCCATATTTGATTTTGCTATCACATCAAATTTTTCGTTTTTTTCCTCAAACAACTTTTTAAGATCTTTCCGATAAAAAGTTGAGTATGGCTTAGTTTTTTTTTCTATGATATAAAAAACGTCGAAATCTTTTTTGTTATATCTTTCATCTAGTCTTTTATGGCTTCTATATATTATTGGTCTATGAATGGTTTGGCTGCCAGTATAAAAAACTGCTTTTTTCTTAGTAATGGGTTCAAATTTTTCCATCCATTTTTTGTTATTTTTTTTTCTAAGTAATAATAATGCTTTTTGAAGATAAGGGTTGTATCTGGCTTTTCGTTCTACTAGTTCCCATAGTGATCCATTTTTGATTGCGTTTCTTATTCTAAATATTTCAGATTGACACACATATAGATTATGTTTAGATATTTTTTGAATTCGTTTCTTTTTTTCAAGTTTTTTTAATTCAGAGATCGAATATTTGGAACATATTGGACAAAAACAAGGTGATTCTTCAAGTTCGTCTATTTTTTCTGTACCCCAAGGAAAAATCATTCTTTTATCATTTGCATATTTTACGTATGCTGAAGAATCAAAAAAGTCACATCCCAGTGCCACTGCTATAGGGAATATCAAGGGGTGTCCTGCTCCGAAAAGATGAGCAGGTCTATCTGGAACTAGTCCTTTTTTAGAGGCTATTATTATTTTTAATAAATCAGTGTATCTTTGGTTTTCCATGAGGGGGACAACGCCGCCGATGGGATGAAAATCAGCGTTTATTTCACTCATTTTAAGTGCACATTTTTTTCTAAGATCAGGGTAGGTTGAACCTTGTATTGGGCATGCTAGATTCATCTCATCTTTGACTTTTACACTTTTTTTTGCACGGTTTATAGTTTCTAGCATTTCTTTTTCAGCGGTATTTTTTTTCTTGATCAGGTAGAGCAAAGAGGTCTAGAATAGTTCCAATGTCGCTTCCTATATTTTTTTGGAATTCTACTATTTCTAACGGATCGAGTTTAACATCACCGTAGACATAGGATTGGAATGTCCCTGAGTCAGTCATTATAGGGCCGTGGAAATCAAGTAAGTTATGTATGCCTTTTTTCAATGCTTTTTTTCTTAGATTTGTATTTTGTTTTATAATATAAGAGTTAGTGATTATTATTTCAACTTTGAATTTTTTTTTCATTTCTTTTGGTGATATAGTGATTTTATTGGGGTTTATTACTGGAAGAAGAGCAGGGCTAGTTATACTGCCATGTTTTGTAGTAAACTTACATATTCTGCCAGCTGCGTCCCTGTCTTTAATTTCGAATTTCATTTTTTTTCTCTCAAATGGTGAATATATGAATAACTGGTTTTTATATACTGTCCATTTTTTAAATAGGAATAAAAAAAGGTATACAATTTTTTCTATCTTCTATTATTTAAAACTATTTTTTTGTCTTTATACCTTTACAGATTTAACGGTGTATATTTAAAGCTAGGCGCCTATTTGTATGGGATTTAAAATTCGTCTGAGGTTAGCTATTGCGGAAAGAGAAGCAAGGTAACTAGAACCAGGCTTATTTGGATTGGGCATATTTT
>JAZKSQ010000139.1:0-4491 GCA_036625995.1 Thermoplasmatota archaeon
GAGAGCTTTCATATTATGGCATTAAAGAATTTGTAAATATTCAAACAGTATATATTAAAAAATAGCGGGTTTATTGCCTAAACCCACAACTTTAAATTTGTTTTTTTATATAATCTGACTAATCAAAGTGTTTATTGCCCCTTCAGGTTTACTAAGATAACTTTCGCATTGTCTTCATGAGATTCTTATTTATTTTTTCTTTTAGTCGTTTAAATCGCTTTGGTTGTAATATCTCAGATATTTCGTTAACAATTTTATTCGTTGATTTATCACTAGACCATATCAAGGTGTATAAATCACATAGGTCTTTTATCATTTTATGATTTTTTTCTCTTGAGGGTAGTGATATTATTTTCATAGCAATCATCATATTTCGATTGGGGATAAATAGATATTTAGATATTTCAGGTATTTTAATTTGGTATTTTTTATCATTATAAATTTTTTCGATAAGGGGTACTTCAAAGAAACTATTTTGATGTATATCTTGATAGCTTTGCGGATAGGAGTTTACAAGGATGTCGACATAAATAGTAAATGTTTCTTCTTTTTCTTCATCTTCTAAAAAACCACTATTTTTGAAAGGAATATCTTTTTTATATCCGAACAATGAAGGTTTATAATCATTTTTTTCTAATATATTCAACATCTTGAAAAGATTTGTTGATTCTAACTCTGTTTTTCCCCTCATAGGTTTTAATGAAAAACCAATATCAATATCTTGTGAGCCAATATAATTTCTATCTTTTTGATCTTTAAAATAATCATTGACTATAATCATTGACTATAAAATAAACAGCCCAGCCTCCACATATACAAATTTCAAAGTATACTAATTCTAAGATTTCTTCAAGTGTTTGAAAAGATATTTCTGTCATCATATAAAATCAGAATATCACTTCCTTATCAATCTGTCTGCCGCATCCTTTGCTACACCTCCTTCTAATAGAAGATCGCAAATAAGTTGTGATTTAGAAACAAGATGAAAACCTTGTCTTTTAATAGAATTTTTTATTAAATGTGGATCAGCAATAATTATTCGGGTGTTTCCTTTTCCCACTAAACCATTAGACAATAAACGTTTATGCCAAGAATCAAAATCTTCTTTTAAAATGTAAAAATCAGTTCTTGAAGGAAAAAGATAATTATGAATAATTCGGTCTGCTTGATAAGTTGTTAATGCATAAGATAATTTTGAATCTTTAATCATAGAAATAGGATTTTTTTTAAGATGATACTCTGAATAATTTAGTGGATGCCGAATTTTCAACCAGTATTCATAAAGGCCATATACATCAACAACTTTTGTTTTCTTAACAAAATCCATGTTTTCCAATTTTTTTATATAGGTTAATGCCCAAGGTTGTGAACATTCAGCCTTTTTATGTACTGCATAAGCAGTAAGATCTCCATTAGGGTTATCTAATAATATTCTTAAAATACGTTCACGTTTTTTACCTTTCATAATACATAGCAATCTTGGGTAATATTCAAAGTTTTGCTATGCATAGCAAAATATAATTATATATAAAAGTTTGCTATGTATATGTTTTTGTATAACCTTCGACTTTTATAAAAAGTATAGGGAGAAACCAATTATATAAAGGGGTTTCACGGTCTATTTCTAAAAATTTTGGATCTGATTTTTTTTGTTGTTAAAAATTTTTTGTTCAGTTGTATCAATTTTTTCTATAGCTTTTATATGATATGTTTTTATAGATTCTTGAACAGGTTTTTTTTAACTATATTTGTTGTTGTTTTTTTGATTTATTCTGTCTTTAAAAATGGAATGGTTAGACTTCCGTAGGGCATTACGACGATTTGTGGTTGTTTTCCTTTATCTTTAATTTTTTTAATTGCATCTTTTAGGGCTTTTTGTATTCTGTTATAGGGTTTTAGATGTGCTTTTTTGATGATTGGGTCGTCTAGGTCTGTTACTGCCCACATTTCAGCGTGTGTTCCTATTTGTGCCATTTTTGCGGCTTTATGATAACCTAGCTTATATTCATCTCCGATTTTTTTCAGTACTGCATCGCATGTTTTTTCTGATTCGAGTAGATCTAAAAATTTTTCTTCACCTACGCCTGTTCGGCATTTTGAGACAAGGATTATGATTCCTTCGTCTTCAAGAGCTAACTTTCCGTTATCTAAGGCTTTCTGTGATTGATATAGATCCACGTCCATTGGGTAGGGTGCTGCGGTTATGACGATGTTTCCTTTTTGTTTTAATGGAGCGCAAAAAATCTGTTTTGCATATTCTATAGCGGCGTCGAATGATTTATGTAGATCACCTGCGGTGGCTGCATAGACTTCATGATCTTTTGTTAAAATGGTTTGTATTGAAAAGACGTTGATTTTTTTTAATACGTTCATGGCATCTACCATGTCTTCATGGACAGGGTTTTCTTTAAGTGCTAGGGAGCAGGCTTTGTCGCTTAGGGCGAGTTTATGGTTCATTTCAATTGTTTTGTATGAGGCTACACCTGGGAGAAAAGATTTTCGTCCTCCGGTATATCCTGCAAAATAATGAGGTTCAACGCTTCCTATGACAACTACGTTTTCATATTCAGGGACGAGTTTGTTGATATACATCTCTGTTTCATTTTTTGATTTTCCAAGATAAACTGTTTCCTCTTCGTTACGAGCGTTATGTACTATGATTTGGTTTTTAAATAAGTTATATGTTTTTCCGAATATGTATTTTAGTTCTTCTTTGTCAGGTGGTCGATGTACGCCTGTTGCGATAAGGAATTTAACGTGGGGATGTGAAGTGAGAATAGGTGATAGATATTCCAGTATTTTTGCTGTTGGTGTAGGTCTTGTGGCATCATTAACGATGACGAGTATTTTATCTGATTTATAGGCAAATTGTTCAAATGTTTCCATGTCGATTGGTTTTTCCAACGCCTCTTTTATGATTTTATTTTCGTTTTTTATTTTAACTTTTTTTGGAAGAAGAACTTCAACAGGTTTATTTGTTGAAATAGTATTCTTTTTTTTTCCGTAGGGGATTTCAACATCCATATACCTTTCCTCAGATTATCCTAAAAATTTTTTTTTTAAATATTTTACTACGAGACAAATCACCTAATATATTTATATGTTTACTTTTATTCTTCGAATCGATGAAAAATTTCGATGTTGCAGTTGTCGGTGGAGGCGTTGTCGGATCAGCTATTGCATTTGAACTTTCTAAATATAATTTAGATGTAGGTGTCATTGAAAAGGAATGTGATGTGTCTTTAGGTACCAGCAGAGCGAATAGCGGGGTTGTTCATAGTGGTATAAATTCACAGCCTGGTAGTTTAAAAGCTCGTTTTTGTGTTGAGGGCAACCGAAAGATTAGATTGCTTGCTGATAGACTTGGTTTTTCATATGAAAATGTTGGAAAATATATCATTGCGAAAAATGATGATGAGATAAAAGAGTTGGAAAAACTTAAAAAAATTGGTTTTAAAAATGATGTTCCAGGTTTAGAAATCCATGATAAATCAATAGTTGATAAAAAAGAGCCGAATGTTTCTTGTATAGCTGGTTTATGGGTTCCTACCGCTGGGATTATTCTTCCATATGAATTTACGATATCTCTTGCTGAAAATGCGGCGATAAACGGTGTTGATTTTCTTTTAAAAACAAAGGCCGAGGATGTAAAGAAAAAAGAAAATTGTTTTTTTATCCAGACAAACAAGGGTGTTATTCGATCTGAGGTTTTGATAAATGCTGCTGGTTTAAATTGCCGGAAAATATTTTCGATGTTTGAAAACCCGGATTTCGATGTGTATCCTTGCAGAGGTGAATATTTAATTTTAGATAAAAATTATAGCGGTCTTATAACTTCGATGATTTATCCTACTCCTGTTCAAGAGATAGGTGTGCTCGGTGTTCATATTACTCCTACCGTCGAAGGAAATATTCTACTGGGTCCTAGTGCTGAATTTGTCGATGATCCGGATGATAAAAGAACCACTAAAGATATGATGGATACATTATACAAAGAGGCAAGAGAAATTATTCCGGCTTTGCCTGATGATGCTGTGATTAATTGTTTTTCAGGGATACGTTGTAAGCTTGCTCCGCCTGAGGAAGGTGGAATGGCGGATTTTAGGGTTGAGGAAAGTAAAAATGTTTCTGGTTTGATTAACATTTTGGGTATCGAATCACCGGGTCTTACTTCTGCTCCTGCTATTGCAGATTATGTGATAGAAATGGTTTCAAGTCATGTTGATTTAGAGAGAAAAGAAAATTTTAAGATTAAGGAAAAAAGAAAGAAGTTTTCTGAATTGTCAAATAAAGAAAGAATGGATCTTATAGATGAGGATCCTAGATGGGGTAGGATTGTATGTCGTTGTGAGCATGTTACAGAGGCTGAGGTTGTTCAAGCTCTTTCTAATCCATTGGGGGCGAAGAGTATTTCTTCGATTAAATATCGTTGTCGTGCTGGTATGGGTCGATGTCAAAGTGGTTTTTGTCTTCAACATATGGTGAGAATAC
>JAZKSQ010000003.1:0-21854 GCA_036625995.1 Thermoplasmatota archaeon
TCGTGGATCTTTATAAAAGAACTACATAAACAGACATCCACGAAACAATTTTTCTATATTACTTTTTTTTTAGATTATACCAGAAAGATTTACTTTACTTTCTCCAAGTTCTTCCCGTGTCATAAATTTTTTACTTCTTAAAGTATAGATTCTTACCGAATCTTCTTCATCAATGATGTCTTTTATCCGGGTTTTGACATTCCGTGTCTCCGATTTAGTGAGTTCTCCTTCAATAACCGAGTTTTGAACTCAGTTAAGATACCTTCGGAGAAATTTTTTCATATGATTATAAGAATTTAAAAAAGTATTATGAAAACATCAGATATTTACACATCTAGATTTCGCTCTCTTTTTTTTTTATTTTCTAGTTAATCTTTTTCCAATCATTATAAAAATGGGTGATATGACCAGCGAGATCAAGTGTGATAGAAAGAGTTCTGCCCGATCCCTCTTGCCACCATACAACCTTCCACTGATTCTTCAGACTTTCTACTTTGTCAGGAGATTCTAAATCAGAAGATATACCTACCAACCGTTTTACTCTTTCCTGAGCAACCTCAACTTTATTTTTTCCTGAAACCTGTGTCGGTCTCACCGCTGGATTCCAATTGAATTCAGTAATAACCTCTTTTACATCTCCTGTCTCAGCGTCAATCAAAAGATCAATAAAGTAACCCTCCTCGCTCAATATTCTCCAACAAGGGTTTTCGAATTCTGCCTTCACCAAATTTACCGAATAGTTTTCTGGAAGATATAGAGATTCCTTTGCTATTTCAACAGCATTTGTATTCGAAACCTCTGGATTTACATCCACTTCTTCTAAACTTATATAGGTATTCTCGATAGTTTTTGCTTGCCCATGTAAACTTTTCATATCCGGCTTTAGGTTTCCAAACAAAAAACCAGTTATTACTAGTGATATAGTCACCATAACCGCCGATCCCAAAAGTATTTTTTTGGCAATATTCATCCTTATATTTTAACCCCTTAAAACATGATGTTAAAAACAAGAAAGAACATAAAAGTTTTATTATTGCTACCTTAAAGTATATATCGTCCAAATTTTGATACTGAAAGGGACAAAGAGATTATATAATCATATTACGGAATTGGGTTACAAGTAAAAAAGGTCTACGTCTTAACGAATGGCATGTAATATTAAAAATATTTTTTAAGTTGGTAAATATTCCTTATTTTCTAATCCGATTAATGATCATAAAAAAAATAATTAAAATTTATTTTCCGATCCAACTTTTAAATCCCAAAGTATAGCCTAAAAACTTTAGATGGTTACTCATATCGGAAAAAAAGGTATAACCCTGACAATAAAATATAATCCTATACGAGAAAAGGCACAATAAAAAGAGAATGGTGTTTTTTTTATAGAAAAATTAAACAATGTAACAATTGTTTAAATTACTAGACTAAAAATGGGTTTAAATGAGTTATTAAAAAAAAGAAGGGCATATCGTTCTCTTAAAAAAACAAAGATTTCGAAAAAAACAGTTGTAAAACTAGCGGAGGCCGCACGTTTTTCTCCTTCATGTTTCAACAATCAACCATGGAGATATGTTTTCGTTTATAACGAAGAAAAACTAAAACAAATGCATGAAGCTTTGTCGAAAGGAAATGAATGGGCTAAAAAAGCATCGATGATAATCGCGGTTTTTGCAAAAAAAGAAGAAGACTGTATGATATATGATAGAGAATATTATCTTTTTGACACCGGTCTTGCAACCTCCTTTCTAATTTTAAAGGCCACTGAACTAGGATTTGTCGCTCATCCAATAGCAGGGTACAGTCCAAAAAAGACAAGAGAAATATTAGGTATCCCTGATGAAATGACTGTGATATCATTGATAATAGTTGGAAAACATAAACATCAAATCGATCCTTTACTATCTGAAAAACAAAGAAAGGCAGAAAAAGAAAGACCAAAAAGAAAAAAGTTAGATGAATTTGTATTTCATAACCACTATCAATCATAAATAATAAAGGAGGAAAAAAAATTTTGGATAAAATAAAAACCGTAGAAGGAAAAAATAAAGGAAAAATAATGCTTTATGCTTTGAGTACCTGTGTTTGGTGTAAGAAAACCAAAAGACTATTAGATGATTTAGATGTGGAATATAACTATATTTTTGTAGATAAACTTGATGGCGATAAAAAAGAAAAGATAAAAAAAGAAATAAAAAAATGGAATCCAAAGATTTCTTTCCCTACAATAGTATTTAACGACAAAAAATGCATAGTTGGATATAAAAAAGATGAAATTAAAAAGGCTTTGAAGGGATAAATAGAAAATGGTTTCAAAAGAAGAAATAGATAAATTATATAAAAAATTAGATGAGGAAGCCGAAGCGTCAGGTTATCATTTAAATCCAGATGAAGAGTTTACAAAAGAACTAGTCAAAGGATTACTAGAAAACGAAGAAAGATATGGATACTGGGCATGTCCCTGCAGACTGGCTTCTGGTGACAAAAAAGAAGATCTTGACATAATTTGTCCATGTGATTATAGAGATGCAGATATAAATGAATACGATACATGTTACTGTGCCCTTTATGTATCTAAAAAAGTGTTAAAAGGAGATAAAGAACCTGGTTCTATACCCGAAAGGCGACCCCCTAGGGAAAAAAGACCTCAGTTTAAAAAAGAAAAAAAGAAGCCAAAATCTATGGGTTCATTATCAAAACCCGTTTGGAGATGCAGAGTATGCGGATATCTAACCGCAAGAGATGAACCACCAGAACTATGTCCAATCTGCAAAGCCAAAAAAGAACGCTTCGAAAAATTCATAACCTAAAATTTCAATAAAAAATATTTTTTAAATAAAATTTCTTTTAAACCATATTTAAATTGATTTTTAGTTAAGTATATAAAAAAGAAAACTTCTACAGTCCACAAAAAAAATTTATAGGGAGATATAAGACAAAAATGCAAAATAATTATCCTTATCCAAAATGGATTTCAACAGAATGGCTCGAAAATAACTTCAGCGAAGAAAATCTAACAATAGTAGATACACAGCCAGATATACATGATTATTTAACAGAACATCTTCCAGGAGCAGTATATTTCAACCAAAAATTGTTGAGGATACCCTACCAAGGTAAACCTGGAAGATATGTACCAGAATCGATAGTAGAAAAACTATTTCAAAGAATAGGAATAAAAAAAGATAAACCAATCATAGTATACACTGCGAAAGGAGCTTTCAGAGGATGGGGTGACGGACTTGAACAGACAATGATAGCATACACTCTGGCAAGATTTGGACACGATCAAATATATGTATTGGACGGAGGACTAGATAAATGGAAACAAGAAAAAAGACCCTTAACAAAAGAATTCCCAGATATCAAAGAGTCAGATTTTAAAACACAAATCAGAGATCAATATTATTTAGATATGAAGGAAGTAAAGAACATGAAGGATAACGATGATGTAATATTACTTGATGCACGTCCAGAATCGATGTATGAAGGACAAGCTGTTTGGATAAAACCAGGACATATACCAGGGGCAATAAACCTTCCATGGAAAAACTTAATGGATGATAAAAATCCCAAGAAACTTAAGTCAGAGGATGAAATAAAAAAGATAATAGAAGATAAAGGAATAACTAAAGATAAAACTATAATATGCTCATGTGGCACAGGTCGAGAGGCGACAAATGAATTCCTATTGTTCAAATGGCATCTGCAATATCCTAACGTAAAAATATATGAAGGATCATTTACCGAATGGACTTCTTATCCAGAAAACCCAGTAGTTACAGGTAAACATCCAAATAAAATCAAAGCCACAGCATAAAAAAAACAATAAAACAGCAGGAAAAAAATCCAAGTTTTTTTTTAATTATTTTTTTTCCCAAGTTTTTTTTTTAAAATAAAACGATTGTTTGGTAGAAAATTATGTTGTTTAAAAAAATAAAATCTGAGGGAATAGCCCATAACTCATACATGATAGGAGATCAAGGCGAAGCAGCCGTAATCGATCCAAAAAGAGATGTAGATACATATATAAAAATAGCAGAGAAAAACCAGCTAAAAATAAAACATATATTTGAAACACATAGAAATGAAGATTATCTTATAGGATCATTAGAACTCAAGGATAAAACAAACGCTGAAATATATCATGGATCAAAAACAGATTTTTCTTATGGAAACTCTATAAAACAAGAGGATGAATTCCATGTAGGACATCTTAAAATTAAAATACTTGAGACACCCGGGCATACTGAAGAAAGTATCTCTTTGACCTTGGAAGAAGTAGATAAAAACAAAGTTTTGATTGTTTTTACCGGAGATCTTCTTTTCTCAGGTGATACCGGAAGAATTGATTTTTTCAAAGGTGAAAAAAAACAAGAAATGGCAGAAAAAATGTATAACGGTATATTCAATAAAATCCTGCCATTGGGAAAAGATGTAATTTTATGTCCAGCTCACGGAGAAGGATCAGTATGCGGCGGAGAAATAAGCAATCTAGAATATACAACTTTAGGATATGAAATTAAGACAAACCCTCTTTTAAAACAAAAAAAAGATGAATTCATCAATAAAAAAGTAAATGAACATCACTATATGCCACCATATTTTGAAAAAATGCATAAAAACAACACAGAAGGACCACCGATTTTACATGGACAGTTATCTTTAAGTCCCATTTCGATAAATGAAATAAAAAAACAGAAAAAACTTCAGATATTAGATATACGTCATCCTGTCTCTTATGCAAATTCACATATTCCAAATAGTCTAAATATTTGGAGAAACGGAATACCTATGTTTGCTGGATGGTTTTTAAATTATAATGAACCAATAGTAATCGTAGATGATTTCAATCTTGAAATACAAAAGGTCAGTAGACTGCTTTTCAGGCTAGGTTATGACAACATTTTAGGATATCTTAAAAAAGGTTTTTCAAACTGGATGGGTTCAGATGAAAAAACAAATAAAATAAATAGAGTTTCTCCTAAGGAATTGAAGACCGATTTAAAAAATGAGGATTTATTTATTTTAGATGTAAGAGATAAAAAAACACGTGAAAAACAAGGTTTTATCCCTCAATCGAAAAACATATATCTCGGAGAAATACCGGAAAACCTCGAAAGTATACCTGAAGAAAAAAAGATTGTAGTTTATTGTGATTCAGGTTTTAAAACCAGCATAGCTACCAGTTATCTACAGAAGCAAAAATATAAGGATCTTAGTAATTTAACCGGAGGTTTTAAACTCTGGAAATTAAAAGATATCCCTGTCAGTTAAAAATAAATATTTTTTTTAATTTTTAATTTTTTCTTTTAGAGTATCTATTGATTTTTTTACATCATCTGATTTTAATATATATGACCCAGATACAAATCTGTTTGCTCCTGCTTCATCAGCCAGTTCAATAGTTTTGCCACTTATACCCCCATCTACTTCTATCTCTAAATCAGGTTTAATTTCTCGGAGTTTAGAGACTTTTTCTAACGTTTCTCTAATAAATTGACTGCCGTAGAAACCAGGTTTCACAGTCATTATCAAAACTTGATCAATTTCATCAATGAAATCCCTGATTTTTTCCACTGGCGTTTCTGGATTTAATACAAAACCAATTTTTTTTCCTTTACTTCTTGTTAATTCTATTACTTCAGAGGGTTTAATCATCGACTCATAATGAGCTAACACTGTATCTACCAGCTGATAATTTTGTTCTATCCATAGTTTAGTTTTTTCGATCATTAGATGCCCTTCGAATTTACATTTTGTTTCCGGAAGATTAAAATCGAAATTTATTGAATTATTCGGTACAAAGTTTCCATCCATTACGTCAAGCTGGATTATGTCGACATAATCTTTTACCTTGTTTATCTTGTCTACGAGTTCATTTTGATTTTTGGCTATTATTGCCGGAATGATGTATTTTTCTTTTATCATATCTACCAAATCATGGTAATAAAAAAAGAGACATATAAGCGTATAGATATTTATACAAAAAAAATTTACGGCTCTCTCTCTTTTTTTTGTTATTTTAAAATTTTTTTTGTCTCGATTTTATATTCTTCAACATTGGGCTGGTTGAAAGGGTTTACATTCATTAGAAAGCCTAGATACATCATCTCTATCATTTTCATCTGTAGAAGTTGCCCTATTGAAAAAGCAGATTTATCTTTTAAAGTAATTTCTAGAAAAGGTCTTTTTCCTTTTATAAAAGTTTTTTTAACCCCTTTTAGTATAGCGTCCATAATCGTCTGTAAATCTTTACCTTGTATTTCATCAACTAATTTTGAATAATTTTTAAGAGAGGATACTTCTATTTTGGATTTATTTTTATCTATATTTACGAATGTAGTAAATTTATCGTAAGGACCACCTATATATAATTGAGCTATGGAATGAAGATCAATTGATCCTATAGAGACTGTAGGCGTTATCCCTTCACAGACTTGTTTTCCATCTTTAGTATATTCTTTTCCTATGCTTTCAGCCATTAGTTGTCTATACCATTTACCGATTGATTCGAAATCTGGGCTAAATAAAAATAAATCATGGATATTTATTCCATCTAGTTTGTGTAGATATATGGTGATTGCACTTAGCGCCGCTGGGTTTTCGAAGATATTTTTGCTAAGACATTTTTTTCTAACCTTTTTTGCACCTTGTAATAATTCTTCTATATCTATTTTTAGCATCCCCAGAGGAAAAAGACCTACAGATGAGAAAACAGAATATCTTCCTCCAATATTTTTAGGTATTTCAAGTAGATCAAAATTTTTTTGTTCTGCAAGTTTCCAAAATTTAGAGTTTCTATCTGTTGTAACCACTATATATTTCTGGTACTCTTTTTTGTATTTTTTTATCAGGTTTACCAATATCTGAAAATTCGCGATGGTTTCGGTGGTTCCACCTGACTTGCTGACACCATTTAAAAGTACATTTTTTCCTTTTTTAAGAGCAGGTTCAACAATAGATATTATGTCATTTATCTTATCTGAGTCGACGGTGTCGGCAAATAAAACTCTGATATCTGGATTGATTTGATTGTACATTTTTCCGTTAATAGCTTCGTGTACTGCGATGGTTCCAAGATTGCTTCCACCTATACCAGCTACTATCAAAAATTCAGGATTTAATTCTTGTTTTTTTTCTATTAATTTTTTAATTTTCTTTAAATTTTCTTTATCATCAGGTAAATTTATTGATGCATATTCATCATCATATTTTTTTTTCAATGAATTGTTTATATTTTTTATTTCAGGTTTTAATTTATCTTCTTTTCCTTGTATTTTTTCGTCTGATATAAGACAATTTTTTTTTGAAAAAAATATTTCTTTCAAAGAGTATCAACACCTATATTTATAATATGTTTTTTATTCTAAATAAATCCAAGCGGTTTTTTTTATTCTGTTTTGCTAATTTAAAGGAAAATAATAAGTTTTTAATGGTTGTATATCAAGGCATATCGGTTATAATAAAATTAGCTTTTATCATTTAGTTAGTTCAGCATATTCTGGTACAACATCTTCTGTAAATCTTTTCATTCCTTCCTGTGTTTTATAATGTATTAAAAGCTTACTGATTACTTTATATGGCAGAGTTGCTACATCTGCGCCTGCCAAAGCCGCTTCTCTTGCCTGACGTACATTTCTAATCGACGCTGCAAGAACTTCTGTCTCCATCTCATATATTTCCATTATACCCATTATCTTTTCTACAAGATCTATCCCTGAGAAAATTCCTTCATTATGTAAGAAACCTTCCTCGGTCCGGTATCCTTCGGCAGGGAAATAATCATGTTTTTCAAAATCTATACCATTATTGTTTCTGATATAATCATCAACTCTACCAGCGAAAGGACTGACAAATTTAGCTCCTGCTTTTGCAGCAAGCAACGCTTGCTCAGGAGTGAAAACCAAGGTGCAATTTACAGGTATTCCTTTACTGGAAAGATTTCTAATAGCGTTAATACCATCAAAATTTTTGTTTTTATTATCCTTAAAAGTCGGATTTACAGGTATCTTAATTACCACATTATCTGCTACTGGATTAAATATTTTATAGAGTTTCTCTGCCTGTTCAATCATTTTATCCGCAGTATATTCGGTTACCTCTAAACTCACCGGTGTCCCTTTAGCAACCCGTAAAACTTTTTTTATATACTCCTCAATCGTTATCTCCTTGTCCGTTTCCTGGATTTTATTTACTGCTTTTTTTAAAAGAGAAGGATTAGTAGTTACTCCATCTATTATTCCATAGCTATATGCTTCCTCAATCTCGTCTAATCTAGCTGAGTCAATAAATATTTTCATTTTTTATCTCCCGTAATTACTAAACACATATTTTTTCTGAACTATTATAAACTTTTGATATATAGTTTTTTTATTTTCAGGTCATCCAAAAATTTTCTTTTGAAGTATAATATATTGCTCCCAGACATGCACCATATAGACTAACTTCGTAGTTAGTAATTACATAGATAGGTATTTTTTTTAATAAATCTGAACGCTGATATGCCTTTTCAAATTCTTCTATAAAAATTTGTTTTTCGAAAATTTCTGGGTTTTTTTCTGCGATACCACCCGCCAGATAAAGACCCCCAGTTGACATTGTGTCTAAAACAAAGTTTTTTGCACATCTCGCATAAAAACGTGTAAACAAATCAAAGGTTTTTCTACAGACTTCATCTTTCTTTCTATATTTTGAAATTAAATATGGTTTTACTTTTGAATCATCGATTTCTTCTGTAAATTTAGAATTATAATCTTTGTTTTTTTCCCTTAAAAAACTATATATTCTTTCTATTCCTTTACCAGATAACAGATCTTCATAGGTAACTGGTTTTTTTGTTTTTCCACTTTTTATAACAAAGTCGACAATATCTTGTTCAATATCACTAAAAGCAGGAAAATCTGCATGACCTCCTTCACTTGGTATTGGTATAAATGATCCAAAATTTTTATCATGTATTAAGAGAGTTTTTCCAAGACCTGTACCGGCACCGACAACTGCTTTATTACCCTGATGATCATTAATTTTTTTTCTAACAGTGATTATATCATTTTTGTTTTTATGATCGAGAAGATTTATTCCAAAGCCTATAATTTGAAAATCATTTAAAATGGTGACAGATTTTATTTTTGTATTTTCTTTTAACTTTTCTGAATTAATCGTCAACTTTGCATTAGTTAGATCTACCGGTTTTTGATCTGTTTTAACTAACCCAGCTGTACCTATGCAACAAACATTAATATTTTCTATACTATATTTGTTTTTTGAATAAGATAATGTTTTTTGTATCGCTGGAATTATAGAGTTAAGTTTTTGTGTTTTGAAATTTAAAGAATATAACAAGACTGGTTTTGAATTATTTACCCCTGCTATACATAGGTTGGTATTTGTACCACCTATGTCTGCTCCTAGAACATATTTTTTAAATTTATTTTTTATTTTATCTTCGTTAATTTTTTTTATATTGCAATCTAACATGTTTTATTATACTCTCGTTTGACTTGGCCAATTTTTTTTAATTTAACTTAGATATTTGAGATAAACCGGTAGATAAAATATATCGTTTTAACGATTTTTTTCTATAAGGGATATGAAAAAAGTTTTTTTTAGAGAAAATAGAAAAAAATCCGCTAATTTTTTTTATATTATCCCTTTAACTGCGGTTACGCATCCTTCACATATCTTTTTTTCTTTTCCTTTTATCTTTACATGTTTTATTTTTTCTTCTTTAACTTCTGCGCCACATAAATCACATTTTTCCATATAGTATCTCACCTCCTTCTAATATAAGTACTATAGAAAACTTTTGTATACATTTTTTTTTTATCAATTTTTTTTTAATAACTCCTATATGTCTTGCTATATCTATTTTTCTTCTGGATTTCCAAAGGTGGAAAGTATTAGTTCAGAAAGAGCTGGATGTATATGTAATCCGCTATATAAAAATTGAATTTTTCCTCCTAAAGCCATTGCGTTTATTACTTCTTGAATTAAGATAGGTGCATATGGTCCAATTATATGAAAGCCAAGGATTTTATGTGAGTCTTTATCAAATATAGCTTTGGCAAAACCATCTTTTTCAACCATAGCCTCACCTTTAGCTACATCATTATATTTTGCTTTTCCTACAAGTATTTCATGTTCCTTTTCAGCTTCCTTTTCTGTCATTCCAACAGAAGCGATTTGAGGACGAGTAAATATTGCCTCTGGAATAATATCGTAATCTAAGGTCATTTTTTCCTCGTTTATGGCGTTATTCCATGCGATATATGCTTCTTCATTTGCTACATGTTTAAACATTGCTCTACCTGTGGCATCTCCTAAAGCCCAGATGTTTTCTTTACTGGTTTTAAGATAATTATCAACTTTTATGTATCCTCTACCGTCTGTTTCTACATCAGTTTTTTCGAGATTCAATAGATCTGCGTTAGATTTTCTACCAGCAGCAATCAATATTTTTTCCGCAGTATACTCTTTTCTTTCCTTGGTATTAATGTTTTTACCAACAACGGTTTTCTTTCCGTCTTTATTTTTAATTTCAATAACTTCTGTATTCAGATGGATTTTCATCCTTTCGCTAAGTTTTTTATTAAGTAAATCAGAGATTTCTGGTTCTTCATTTTTAACCAATCTATTACTTCGCTGAAGAATTGTAACTTTTGTGCCGACGGCATCGAAAAAATGAGCGAATTCAACAGCGATATATCCACCTCCCACAATAATTATACTTTCAGGTTTTTCTTTGAGGTCAAAAACATTTTCATTGGTAAGATAATCCACATTTTCGATGCCTTTTATAGAGGGAATTAATGGTCTCGCTCCCGTACCGATAAAAATCTTTTCTCCCTTGATTTCTTCTCCATTAATTTCAAGTATATATTCATCGATGAATTTTCCTTCACCATTGTAATAGTCAAGATTTTCAATTTGATCTATTCCTTTCATATGTTCATGGCTTTCTCTAATATTATTTTTCATTCTTTCCATTATATTTTTAAAATCGATATCTTTTATTTCAGCCTTGATCCCAAGTTTTTCTGCTTCTTTTAAATCCATTATTCTATCAGCAGGATATATTATCATTTTAGAGGGAATACATCCAAAATTAAGGCATGTACCTCCTAGAGGTCCTTTATCTACCAGAGCAGTTTTCATTCCCTGCATTAGAGATTGTTGAACTATAGTTCCAGCAGATCCATCTCCTAACACAATTGTGTCATATTTTTTCATTATAACTTTCTCCTAACTTACTTATTAAAAAAAGATTCTCATTTGTTTATATAAGAATATAAAAAAACAAAAACTGGTTTTTTTGTGATAAAATAGTTTGTGAATAATTTTTGATGGACTTTTAAAAATAATGTTTTTTTTTATTGCTCAACCTTTTCCTTTAATTCTTTTTCTAACATTTTGTCTATTTTTTTATCGACATTTTGTTCTTTTGCAATTTTTTGCATTTCTGCTATTATCTTTTCCCAAAGAACTTTTTGCCCTAATGCAAAATCCCACATGTCTAATCTTTTTCCACCATCCGAATCTTCAAATTCTTCAAGAAGTTCCTTTTTAGCTTTTTCGTCCATCTTATTTTCCCCTGCGTTCTTTTAAAATTAATTTTCTTGCAATTTTAGACATATCTGAAAGTATTTCATCCCATATCATTTGTTGGTCCAGAGCAAAAACCCACATGTCTAATTTTTGAGATAAATCTGCCTTTTTAAAATCTTTGAGGAATTCTTCTTGATCTTTTTCGTCCACTTTTTAATCCCTGCCTAATAATTAAGAATTTTTTAATAGGTTCTAGATTAAATGTTTTACCATTTTTTTAAAAGAATGTCTTGATTTGTGGGAAAAAACTGAGATTGTGTTTTTATCCGCCTCTTCCCTCATCACAGGGCTCGTCGTCTCTCATAGGTCTTGCATGTTCTGGATGAGCAGGTTGAGTACATACGTCTAAAGGCAGTTGTTTCATCGGCTGCCCGCAGCATTCAGGTTGTTCTTCTGAGGTTTCAACTGTTTTTCCACACTCTTCACATTTATATTTCTTTTTAGCCATCTTTAAATTTTTCACCTCTAAAAAAATAATTTTTTTTATATTATTTCATTCATCTTTTCTATCATTTCACTTTTTTGTTTAGTTGTTAATGATTTATCAAGTTTTGGGTAAACATTTTCCTCTTCAAAGTTTCTATGTTTTTCTAAATATCTTTTGAATTCATAAAAACCTGAAGGAGTATTTTTTTCCTTAATATCTTTCCTCATTTTTTTTAGTTCATTTATCAAATAGTTATGTTGTTTAGTAAGTTCAGGAAGCATTTTATAGTCTTCTGAAATATTTTCTGGTTGATATTTGGTAAAAATCACTTTCTCTTCAACAAATAAATGTTTTTCTAACCTCCACTCAAAAGCCTTAAAAGAATCATTCATAACTTCATACCCTTTATCAACATTTTCCTCAAATTTATCCAAGAGCGATTCGATTTTTTTATGATCACGAATCATAATTGGTAAAATATTTACTGATTTATTCATTAAAACATATAACCTCCAAATACCTATTTTTTAATATATAAATCAGTACTGCTTTTTTATTTTTTATAGTTTACTGTCATCATTTATTTATTATCAAAAAATTTTTCGATAGATTTGAAAAAAATATTTCATCCTGTCTTAATAGCGACAATAATAGCATTATTCATCGTTTTAATTGGACTTAGGGATTTTATCCCTGATTTATTTGTCTCTATATTTGATTTATTAGGAGCTATGACTATTCCTCTTCTTATGATTATTTTAGGTGGAAATATCTACGTTGATTTTAAAAGACAAGGTGAAATTAAGATCTTTGAGATTTCAAAATTTGTCTTATCAAAAAATATAATTTTCCCCTTAATCTTTATTGGACTTTTATTGATTTTACGTTCCTATCTTTCTTATACTATATCTTTGATTATTGTTTTACAGGCGGCAGTACCACCAGTTACAGCCGTGCCGTTAGTGACAGAAAGATCAGGTGGAAATAGGACAATTGTAAGCCAGTTTATGGCCTCTAGTTTTCTTGCATCGTTATTTACTATCCCTGATATGGCCTACATTTTCAACATTTTTTTTTCAGCCATAAAATAAAAATAATACCTAAATGTTAGTTTGGATTTAAATAAATTTTTAGTTGAAAATAAATAGAGGTTGAATTGATTTATGGGAACCAGAAGTAGAGAACTACTTGGAGACAAAGCAGATGAAATTATAGATCTTTTAAATAAGGCGCTTGCAGATGAATGGCTAGCTTACTATCAATATTGGATAGGTGCAAAAGTCGTGGTAGGTCCTATGAAAGGAGAAATCGAAGCTGAATTAATAGAACATGCCAACGATGAACTAAGACATGCAGATATGCTTGTTGAAAGAATCATGCAGTTAGGCGGCGATCCATTATTAGAACCAAACAATTGGTATGAAAAAACTAATTGCGGTTATGAAGCTCCAAAAGATCCAGATGTATGGAAGATTTTGGATCAAAATATTAAAGGAGAACAATGTGCAATAGATGTATATAACGATCTTTTGAAAAAAACAATGCAGCTTGATCCAGTAACTTATCAGATAATTCTTGAAATACTTCGTGACGAAGAAGAACATGAAGAAGATCTAGAAGGAATAGTTGAAGACTTAGAACAAAGAACTCAGAAATAAATTCAAAAAAAAATGTTAGATACATCTCCTTTACTATATCTATACTAAAACTTAAATCATTTTTTCTTCCATCCTTTTTTTTGATAGTGCTAGGCGAGAAAAGATTAACGGGTTTTTTTTCATCCAACGTTTGTCGATACTAATTCGCCAGAATATGAGAAAAGTTCAGTGTCTCCACCAGAAAAACTTACTATATTCCTGGTATCTGGCGAATAAAAAAATTCTGAGTCTTTATATGAATCTGATGAATCTAAAATATATTTATAACAGTTGAATTTTCCAGCGGAGGTTGTAATTTCTTCTGTCTTTTTACAATAATATGTTTTTTCATTGGTTATTGCATCGTTTTGAAATGTATTTGAAAGTATACCAAAAAAGAGAGAGACAATCATTTTATTACTTGAGTTAGCAGATGAAATATGCAACTTTTTTCCAACATCCGGAGCACTTGTCATTAATGGTCTTGAATCATTAAAGATTTTCTGTATAGTCAAATCAAACGGAGCTGGAATCCATAAGGGTATAGGGACAATCGGGATAAAAATAGTGCTTGCAAAACCTTTAATTCCAAGCTCAAACTCTTTTAGTCCAAATCCTTTTTTATCTAAAACTACTGAACCCTCTATTTGTCTTCCTTTTATTTTACTCCAAGCCCAAAAATCAAAAATAGATTTTTGAAGATCAAATTTAAATGAAAGATTACCTTTCAGAGAGCCGCTGAAATCAAGGAAATATGATTCGTCTGATTCTTTAACAACCGTTAGGTTTAACCTAGATATTTTTCCTTCAAATTGTAAACGTATAGGGGGATACAATCCATCGGGGACAGCATCAACAAAGACAGAATATGTCCAATAATCATTTACATCCCATAAATCAACAAATGCAACAGTTTCATCTACGCTTTGTTTTCCAAAAGAATCAGTTACTGTTAAAGTAACTTTATAGATTCCGGGTTCTTTATAGGAATGTTTTGGATTTGGATCAGAAGATGTTGTTCCATCACCAAAATCCCATTGGTAATTTTCTATGTTACCATCAATATCAGAAGTATTCTCACTTGAAAACTGTATGCTATCGTTGACATTTCCAGAGTGCGGTCCCTCGGATTTAGCTTTAGGAGGAAAGTTCAAGGATTTTTCATCTATTCCAACAAAATAAATTTCATTTCCTAGCATACATTCTCCGTGAGGGATTTTAAAATAACCATCATCCCCCCAAAGTTTACCCCAGCTGTTTTTACAAATCAAATATTCTTGTTCTTCATCATAACCAACGATCATGACTGCATGACCACCTACCAGTTCGGCATCCTCACTATGTTTGTATATACCGCCCTGGTAATAATTAAAATCTGAGTATACTAACATGAAGGTTACTACTGGCCCATGGTTTGCAAGTACATATTGTATTAACGAAAAATCTGTTTCGGTAACATAATATCCTTTCTCATTAACGGGGACGGTAAATTTTTCCCAGTTTTGCTCTTTCATATCGCAGGTTATAGGATCATTGTCACAGATTTCAGATTTCCAGGTATCGCATCCATTTGCGTCTATACCTTGATATGGAAAGGCAGACTCTAATATGGCGCCTTCATTTTCAATTAAATAATCCCATGCCCAGTAGGAATTTCCACCGTGACATCCGTTACATCCTCTATTACAACAAGAAACTAATTGTTGCTCAGATAAATCAAGATCTATTGTAGGGTTTTCTTTTTGGATATTAACCATTGTTTCAATGGCACCAACTGCGGCAAATGCCCAACAACTGCCGCAATCACCTTGCTTTTTAACTGGTGTCAACCAATTACCTTTTTGACCATGATATTCATGGTTTCTCCAATCCAGATGTTCAGGTATCTTTCCGGTGTCTTGAGGAAGTGTAGACTGATTTACTTTATCATCCAAGGGATAAGCGCCATAAGAATAATAGTTATTTTTTTCATTGATTTCGATTGATGCATCTTCAAACGTAACTTTCGTTGCAGAGATAAAGTTGCTGGACAATAGCAGTATTGAAAAAAATAAAACCGGCATAATTATTGTTCTTCTCTTCATAAATTAATTCCCTTATTTCTTTTCTTAAAATTAATATATAAGGTTAATATATTCGGATTTAATATTAAAAATTTTGGGAAATTAAAAGATAATCAAAAAAAATTATAATGGAGGAATAATGTTTAATTTTCTCACAATTTTATAAGTGGTTTTAAAGATTGAACCGATAAATGGAGACAAAAAACCCAAACTTCATAATCTGTAACATTTATACATCAAAAACAATTGAAAAAAAAATATTTGAATTTATTTAAAAAAAGTCTAGGGATACCCAATGTCTAAATTTCATAATGCATCATACGGAGAAATAAAAAAAGGGCTTACCACAGATATATATTTTAAAAGAACAAAAGATATACTTAAGAAAAAAAATATTCGAAAAAAGGTAACCGCGGAATATACATACCATAGCCAAAACTGGGAATGGGTTGTATTTACAGGTTTAGAAGAACTATTAAATTTATTCGAGGATATCCCAGTCGATATCTATGCCCTACCCGAAGGAACCATTTTTACCTCATTTTCAAAAAATCAGGTACCAATACCCGTAGTAGTGATAAAAGGATATTATGATGATTTCGGAATCTATGAAACACCTAGCTTAGGCTTTATATGTCAGGCTTCAGGTATAGCCACTAAAACAGCTAGGATAAGACTAAAAGCAAAAGATAAAAATATGATATCTTTCGGAGTTAGAAGGATGCATCCCTCAATTACTCCTATGATAGATCGATCAGCATATATCGGAGGATGCAACGGAGTTTCAAGTATATTAGGGGCAAAAAAAATCGGCAAAAATCCTCAGGGAACTATGCCACATGCCCTTCTATTAACTTTGGGCGACAAAGGCGGATGGAAAGCATATGACGAAGTTATGGATCCTGAAGTACCAAGGACTACGCTAATAGATACTTTCGACGATGAAAAATTTGCAGCTCTTAACTCTGCAGAAGTAATGGAAAATATAGATGCGGTAAGAATAGATACACCTTCCTCCAGAAAAGGAGATTTCATTGATCTTATAAGAGAGGTAAGATGGGAATTAGATATTAGAGGATATGAAAACATCAAAATATTTGTGTCTGGAGGGATTAACGAAGAATCTATGGAAAAATTAGTTGAAGAACCAATAGACGGTTTTGGAATAGGTACATCAATATCTAGTGCTTCCACAGTTGATTTTGCCATGGATATAGTTTCAGTCGATGGAAAACCACTAGCTAAAAGAGGGAAATATTCAGGTGAAAAACAAGTTTATAGAAAAAATAACTCACTAGAGTACTTTGTCTATCCGATAGAAAAAAATATTGAAGGTAACCTACAACCAATGCTAAAAAAATATATGGAGAAAGGAAAAATCATCAAAAAAACACCGGATTTAGATAAAATGCGGCAATATGTTTTAAAACAACTTGAATCCATAAAAGATAACTCAAAAAGATAAATAAAAACAAAACTTTTAATAAACAGTAGTCCGGAAAGTGGGTGAAATGAGGCAAAAATAGGGCTATTTGGAAAAAATTGAAGTTGAGTCTTCTCCCTATAGGATTCCGAAATTTGAGATTAAAAATTCTACCTTCCGAACTACTGATAAAAGTAAAAACTTTAAATACATATAAATTCGTTTTGGAAAAAAGTAAAGGGATTTATGATATTTAAAAAAATAAATTTTAGAGGAATTCATTACTTCCTCCTAGGTTTAATCTTATTTTTAATAGATATAACTATCCCATATCTCTTTTTGAAAGAAATAATAGAATACTGGGCGAATTATGGTTTCTGGTTGATACTAGCTTTATTGGTTATAATATTAGGAATAATAAAAATAAGAACTTGGGGTAAAAAACGATGAATTCGGCATATATTTTGATGGCTCTTGGCGTTTGGATTTTTTTTGGTGTCATAATAGCATATTATGCTAGAAAACATATTGGTATAACTTTAAATGATTTTTATCTTGCAAATAAAAGACTTGGTGGCTTTATATCGGCTATGACCTATAGTGCTACCACCTATAGTGCATTTATGATGATAGGTCTAGTAGGACTTGTTTATTCTACAGGAGTAGGTGCATTTGGATTTGAAATAACATATCTTATGTTTACCGTTTTTTTATTGATAATATTTGGACCACGTTTTTGGTCGGCCAGCAAAAAATACAACTATATTACACCTCCAGAGATGATGGCTGATAGATATAATGACAAAAGAGTGGGTATAATTGCTTCTATAATCGCTTTGGTTATGTTGATTCCTTATGCCTCCGTTCAGATGATGGGTGCAGGTTATCTTTTTTCAAGTCTTTCAAATGGACAGATTCCCTTTATGGCAGGTGTAATATTTATGGCTGGATTTAGTGTTTTTACAGCGGTCTGGGCAGGTATGAAATCAGTTTCATGGACAGATGCTTTTCAAGCAATAACTATGATCTTTTCAGCTATAATACTTATAGTATTTATTTTCTATAATTTTTATGAAGGACCAATAAATTTTTTTGCTTCAGTCCAGCAGAATACCCCTGAATTATTGAAAATGAACTGGGATTATAAACATTTTATAGGTCTTACCCTTCCTTGGGCTTTCTTTGCTTTAGCAAACCCTCAGGTTTCGCAAAGGCTTTTTGTATCAAAAAATATCGAGAGTTTGAAAAAAATGATAACCTATTTTTCGATATTTGGGCTAATCTATACGGTTATAACTACTCTTTTAGGTTTTGCTGCATTTAATATATTACCCGGATTAAGTAAGGCAGATCAAGCGATGCCTTTATTGTTGACAAAAGTTCCTGTATTCCTGGCTTTGATTATTTTTGTAGGTATTTTTGCTGCTGCATCTTCTACATTAGGGTCGATAATGTTGACATTAAGTTCTCTTACTACCAGAGATATTGCTAGAGTAATAAAACCAAATGTTTCTGAAAAAAAAGAGTTACTCATCGGAAAAACAGTTATAATATTGTTAGGTGTTGTTTGTATCCTGTTTTCTTATCTTAGACTTGATTTGATTGCTATATTGTCAGCTATGGCATCAGGTGGCCTTTTGGTTGTGGTTCCTTCATTGATAGGTGTCTTTTTTTGGAAACGAGGAACGGCTAAAGGAGCTATAGCTAGCATGTCTGCCGGTGGTCTGGTTACAGGAGTTCTTTATTTTATGTCTTATCTATGGTTTGGTGGTGTTAAATGGTGGCCTTCGGTTGTTGGTTTTTCAGTTACAGTGTTGTTGTTTGTTGTAGTTAGTTTTTTAACTAAACCTCCAGATGAGGCAGAAAAGTTTATTTTTGAGGTTAGAAAATATATGGAAAAGCAGGGTTTCTAGCTGCAGATATCACAGATGTCAGGAAGAACACCATTTTTTCTTAACATCTTACATATCCTGCATGTTTCTTCGACTACGTTGTTTTTACCGTTGTCTATTATTCTTTTAGCTGAATTATGTATTTGTTTTTTCATTTCGTCATCGATTTCTATTTTGGTTTTACCTCCACGTTTTTGAGATAAATATTGACATACTGCAGCTGGTGTAAGACCTAGTTTTTCAGCTGCATTTTTTTGTGTTAACCCGAAATCGTTTATCATGCATTTAGCTAGTTCTTTCCTAATAACTGGAAGAACATTCCACATTATATATTCACATGGCGTCCTTTTCATATAATTTGAATATTCGTTCCCAATACTTAATATTAACGAGGTTAATCATTTTTATTTTTTTCATATGGTTTTTTATAACACAAACTCCTTTCTATTAAATCGACTTGTGAAAGCTTTCAAAATAAATCAAAAGTAACTAACTCGGAATACAAAAAAAACAAGGAAATATTAATTGTTAAAAAAATGATTTAACCGATAATAAATCTTCAAACGGAGGGGTAGATCGTATTGGATGGTGACGATTTTAAAGAATTACAGAAATTAGGGTCGTCTATACAAAGACAGCGCGAAAGGCAAAAAGAAAAAACTAAACTTAGACAAAAAATTAGTTTAAAAATCCGAGATTTAAAAAAATATTTCAAAAACATTCTAAGAAAAGAAAACCTAGTGTATTTATCCAAAAAAATAAGGAAGAGAATAACTTTTGCTAAAATAAGATTATCTAAAAAATTTGAAAATATATCCTTTTTATCTTCTAAAATATCTAAAAGGATAAATCTTTTCAAAAAAAATCTCAAAGAAAAAAAATATAGGAAGAAAAAATACGTTAAAGGATATAAACTTGTAGAAAAAAGAAAAAAACGTAGAAATAAAGTAGTTATAATAAGAAAAAGGGTTCCAGTAAAAATAAATAAAAGACATATAGGTCCTAGTAAGCAGCTGAAAGATTTAATGGATATTACTTTCAATCCGAAGGTTTATTATTTTCATAAAGAAAAACAAAAAAAAGCTTATGAAAAATTAAAGGAATCAATATGGGATTTTTAAAGTCAGATAAACCCTGTTTTTTTCGTTATCTCCAGGTTTCTAATGAATCTTTCAAAATCTCCCATGATTTTGAAATTATTTCATCATTTATAGGCGAAAAACTTGCTCTTGCTATAGCTCTAGGTACTCTTCTTAGATAGTCACCCATACGTAGATCACGTCGAAGTTGAGTGTCATGATATTCTTCGACTATACTATTCATGTCATCGATATATTTCTCTATTTTTTTATCTGAAGCCTCTATTTCCGGTTCGTATTTTCGGGCAAGTTTCAACCATTGATCATAATAATCATGTTTTTCACGTAAGTCTCCTCCACCATAGAATTTCTTTTTAAAAAGATCGACTCTTTCTTTTTTAGTGATATTTTTTACCCTTACTACAAGAGCGCATCTACTTAATAGAAGCGGAGAAAGACCTATATCAGACATTGCTTTTTTGCTAAATACTTTCGATTTAGGGTTAGCAAAAGCAATCATGATAAATTTACTTTTAATATTTTTATGAAATTTTGCTGAATGTACACTACATTTACCGTTGGATAACAATTCGTAGCAATATTCTACATCTTCTTCAGGGATTTTATCGAACTCATCAACTAGGACAATTCGTCTATCTGAATGTGGTAGAACTCCAAGGTCCCCTGTCCCAAGATTACAAACTAAACCGGATCGAGTAGTATTTGATCCGACGCTTGTTACGTCTGAAAATTCTTCGTTGATTATTTCTTTAGCCATGGTTTTGCTACTTCCAGGTTCACCGATGATAAGAGAATGAACTGGTTCTTCATAGGTTGAAAACATGCTTGTAGAAATCACTTTTTTCATCGTTTCGTTTCCATGAATTTCTTGGAAAACGTTTTTCCAAAAACCGTCGAATCCTTTTTTACGAGCGAATTCTTTTAGTTCATCTTCTGGTAAAAATATTCCTTCTTTTTCTCTTTCTTCTATTCTTTTAGTTTCGATCATTTCCGCCATAGCTTCGGCTTTTTCAAGTATTCTGTCGAATTTGTTGGTTTCTCTTTTTAGTTTAAGTGTTTTTCCTTCTTTTTCAAGGGAAGCATTACCCCATCCTGCCTCATATACACCAAGAGAATTTAGTATAGATTTGATTACAGCTCGATTCTTTTTTTTGACCTCAACTTCTATTAAATCATCGTTTTTTATGTCGATTTCTTTTATATTTTCATTCGCTAAAATGTTTCTTGCTCTCTGTATCAGTTTTTTTCCTTTACTTGGACCCATACCTAAGGTTGAGACTGAGTTTAAAGCAATCTGGTCAAGGGTTGTGATACCCATGTTTTCCAGTCTTTTTCTATCTGAAGGTATTACTCCAAGTTTACTTAAATCGTCTTCGTATTCTTCCATAGATTTGACACTTACAAGGCAACTGTTATAAGGATGTCATTGTTAAAACTTTATGTTCAAAAAAAAAATTTATTTAGCATATATTTGCATCTAATCTAATTAACTAATTAAATCTAGCATTTGAAGAATAATATTTCCAATTTTTTTTTGTTGATTTGTAAAAAAGTGCTCTAGTATCTTATTGTGTGATTCGAAAAGTAAAAAACTTCTTGTTTTTTTAAGGTATTATTGTTCCTTCGCTATCTCGTATTATGTATTTCCCTTTTTCTTCGTCGAAATCTACTGTGCTGTATGATCCGTTTGGATGGAATATAATCCCTG
>JAZKSQ010000140.1:0-4445 GCA_036625995.1 Thermoplasmatota archaeon
ATTATTTAACTTGTTATGTCTTTGAACTTTGTTTCCATTAAAAAATCTGTCTAAACTATCTTTAGCAGATAAAACAGGTTGTTCCATTAATGCATATCTAAAATGTCTTTGAAGTAACCCTTTTCTACCTCTGTATTCTTCGTTTTCAAATTCCTGTAGAAGTTTTACAATATTTTTTTCTATTTCGTTTAAATCATCAAAATAGTTTTTTTTATCCATAATATGTTTATCCTTATTTGTAAAAATTTAAACATACAATATGTAGACAGATTTATATAAAAGTTTTCAACAGACTTTATAGTGAAATGAATCGAAAAAAATCAAAAATTTGTGCTTTTTCATTTGACCAAGAAACAATTAACAAACTAGAGGAGGACGCAAAAAAGTTGCACATCTCGAAGTCGGGGTTCCTTAGAATGTTAGTATGGAACTATAACACCAAATCAGAAACTGGAGGTCGATACAATTGAATTTTAACACTGTTAGTTTTAAGGAATTTAAACAAAAAAACAACCTCTCTACAACAGATGCAATTAATGTTTTAACAGAGAAGCTTAAGGAATTGAAAAAAACAGATTTTAATGATACAGAGGTGAATTGAATGAAATCTAAGTTTACCAAATCCACTTTTTTAAAAGTTAAAATTGGTAAAAACGTAACGCCGGAGAGAATAGAGAAAGCTTGTAAACATCTTAACCAAACTGGTTTTTATGATATAAAAATAAAAAAAAGAACAAATACAAAAATTTGTGAATAACAACTTTTTATTGAGAGTGAATGAATGGAAATAGATAGGAAAGAACTTGAAAAATTTATTAGTTTATATGTAGCTGTTGGTGTAGACCATCTCTATAAACCCGATGACCTTTTTTTCTTTTATGGTAAGCTTAAAAAAATCGGGGATTCTGAAATTAAACTGGAAACTAAGAAAGGTATAAAGCTTATCAAAATTAAAGAGATACGAGAGATTTATTCTAAAAAACACAATGTTTATAACGAATACTACGGAGGCAACCAATGACTAAAAAAAAGGTTGTCAATGATGACGCAGAAAAACTAAATAAGGATCTAGATAAAACCAATTTAACCAAAGAACAGATAGAAAACGCTAAAAAAGAAATGGGTGAAGCAGTTAAACAATTACAAAACCCTAAAAAGATAATAGAAGAAGAGAACAAAAAAATAGAAGAGTTTTCTAAAAATCCTTTAGCAAACATCCTAAATTTGTTAATACAAGACCATGCAGGCACAGAGAAAGAACAAAAAACAGCTTTGACAGGGTTACTTTATGTTTTAAGAATAATGGCTTTAAAAGACCGTAGCGGTATTTTAAAGGTAACAGGAAAGAGTAGTGCAGGAAAAACACATCTTGTTAAAACACTTTTACAGCTATTCCCTCAGCATTGGATTAAAGAAATAGGTGACGCTTCAGAGAAAGCTATAAGATATATAGATTGGAAAGAAGAAAGAATACTTTATATTAAAGAGGGAGCAGGAAGCGAAAACAACACTGAAACCCTTAAACTAATGGATAGCGGTGACGGAGGTTTTAAATTCCTTGTTACAAAGGGAACAGTTAAAGATGGTTTTTATACTGAAGAAATAACGATACCTGTAAAATTTATAATAACAACTAGTGCCAAAGATATTTTTGACAACGAACTTGATAATAGAATGTTTGGAATATCTATAGATGAGAGCGAAGAACAAACTTTTAATGTTTTACTTCATAGATGTAAACACTTTGCAGGGCATTTACCAGTTACTAACTATAATGTAGCTAAAAGTTTTATTTCAAACTTAAAAACATTTGATAAAATAGTTGTACCCTATAGTTATGAGTTTTTGAATATTATAAATAAAAACATACGTGCTAGAAGAGATATAGATAAACTTATATCACTTTGTCAAACATCAGCTTTTATAAATCAACATAACAGGCCAACAGTAGAAAAAAACGGAGTGGCAAAACTTTTTACGACACCTGAAGACGCTTACAATGTTTTTACTTTAAGTTTTTCCAGTTTTGAAGAGACAACAACAGGTTTTACTTCAAGAATGGAAGAACTTTATAATTTGATAACAAAAGACAACGATGTAACTTATAGATATTTAATAAAAAATTCAAGTTTAAAATATAAACAACAGGTTAAAAGAGAAGTTGAAAAACTCGACGATCTTGGATTAATAGAAATTAACACAGATAGTAACAAACACACAATATCAAGACTTGACGATATTAAAAAAATGAAGAAAGATTTTGATGACCATAAAAACAATTTTTTGGTATATACTTTGGTTGATTTGGCAGTAAATGAATGTGAAGACCGTTTTTCTTTAAAATGGTACGATATAAACGAAGAAATAAACCGTAACAAAAACCGTAACAAACCATCACAAAAGAACGACCTTAACCATAAAAACCGTAACAAAAACCGTAACAAAAGCGTAACAAAAATTAAAGATTTTTACAAAAAAGAAGAATTAGAAAATATATTCCAGAACACAAATAAATTAAAAGCGTCACATCCTTGTTACGGTCATGTTACGGTATTTGTTACACCCATCCAACAGGAGAAAATGGGCGTAAAAAAGGCCAAGTGTAACATCGTAACAAGAGGTGAACATAACGACCAAAAAAATGATATTTTCAATTTAGAAATTAATGGCAATATGTATGGTTCTCGTTACGATGTTACACCTCAAAAAAATAAGCAAAAGGTGTCACAAAACGATCGTTTTAAACATATTTTTGATAAGATCAAAGAAAACAAAGACTCTGGATATAAGATAAACGACGATTTTCTTTTTAATAATTTCAAAAAAGAAGACATCGAGTATCTGATTAAAACTAATACTCTGGTTAAACAGGGTAACGGTGAATATGTAATAGGGGGTAAATAATGGGTAACCGCTTAGATCGTGATATACCACAATCCGATTGGTATCAATATATTAAAAAACAGTATGGTAAAAAATACAGAATTTTTCGTGATGAGCTGGGAATATGGTCTATAAAGTGTAAATATGGATTTTTACAACCTTACAGCATTGTAAAAAAAGAATTGGTAGCAGTTTTGACTTATAAGACATTGAGAGGTGTCAATATTCTTCTAAAAAAGCTACAAAGAAAGACAGCTCCAGACTTTAGAATCTCACAACTCGGAGACTTCGAGGTAAGCATAGTCTTTAACGAAAAAGATGTAAAATATTTCGCTGAGCTTCTCAAGTTTAACTATAAACGGCAAATTAGTGAAAAAGAACGTAAAAAACTAATTCAAAGACTAAAAAAAGCCCGTGAGGCTAAAAAAAAAGTTGGAGAAAAAAAATTATGAATGAAAATAATGAAAACAATTTTGAAAATATTGGAAGCTGGAAAAACATTGAGCTTACTAAATGGTTTAACAACGAAAATAAAGTTAGTTACAATCTGAAAATAAACTATAAACAAAATATGGAATGGACTTCTAAAACCCTTACTGTTTTTCCATCTGAGGTTTTGGATCTAAAAAAAGCTATGGAGATTATTGAAAAGGATTTGTTTAACTTTGGCAGATAAAAAATATCTTCCGTTATATCTTCGGATGATTATGCATATAGCTATGATTAAAAATAATTATGGTAAATTCCTGCAGATATATTTTTGGAGATAATAAATAATGGAGTTTTTAGCGATTATAGGATTTATATCGCTGCTATTAGCTGCAGTTGTAATATTTTTAACATTGAAAAGCCGAAATCAGTTTTTTGAAAATGCTAAGAAAGAATACAGGACTCTTAAACAGGAGTATGATACTCTCAAAAATAGTTTTGATTCTAAGAAAATCGAATGTGTTAAACTAAATAAGAATAACAAGTTTTTGTCAGATAAAGTAAAAGATTATGAGAAACACCTGGATAAGAAAATGTTACCATTGAAAAATAGTTTGCAGCAGTTGAAAGAAGAAAACCAGGAGCTTTTAGAAAAAATAAACCTGTTGTCAGAGAATAAAAAAGAAATCCATGATAGGTTAAAAGAGAAAGAACAGGTTTTGTTTAACAAAGATTATGATGCTGCATTAATGGAAAACAAATATCGTAGAATGTTAGATCAGATTCAAAATTTTAGAAACCTTGATAGTTATCAGAGGATTCTAAGAGAGACTTTTATACTTCGTTTATTTTGTGAACAAAAACAGGTTTTGTTTAGAGAGATTAAGGATTGTTTCCCTGGTATGTCTGATATGGTTATCAGAAGGCATTTGAAACATCTTGAAAAACTTGGTCTTGTAAACCATAGAATGAAAGGTGTTTATCAACGTGGAACTGGAGTTCCTGCTGATCTTAAAAAAGTTGAAAGTTTTGATTTTCTTTTAAAAATTATTGTTGGTTGTGATCTTAGACAACTTGAAGAAATCTTAAGTTAAAACATTTTTCTTTAAAAAATCAACAGTATCTCTCCTAAA
>JAZKSQ010000141.1:0-4442 GCA_036625995.1 Thermoplasmatota archaeon
TTTATTGCATCCCGCTTTAAATGAAAAGCAGGAGGGTTAATTTAATTTTTCAACAGCCTAACAGTATTTCGGAAGGTAGAATTCTGTTCACCAGATTTTGAAAATCTATAAGGAAGAAACTAATTTCAATGTTTCCGAATAAATCTTTTTTTAGGCTTATTTTGGCCACTTTCCGAAATACTGAAACAAGTCGGAGGTTACCAAAATTTTAAACTTTAAATGTCTGTCTAATTAGGTTTTATCCAACTGGATGAATCTCTAAATACAAAAATTCTGCCAAGATAAGTTTAATATAGGAGAATACAATGCATTATTAAGTAGGAAAAAATTGGTTGTGATGAAATAATGGCCAAAAAAGATGAAGGTGAAGGTTTTCATTCTGCAGCGGGCCTAATAAGGTATTTTGATGCAGAAGAAAAGACATCCTTAAGGATACCCCCTTGGCTCGTAGTCGGAATGTGTATAGCAACCGCAGTAATAGTAACCGCAGTAAATATAGTATACCTTTAAAAAAATTCAAAAAATACATTTTTCTAAGTTTTTTTATAATATTTTTCTTTTCCGGATTCAATTTTTGATTTAGCAATAAACATAGCTAACAAAATCAAAAAACCTCCAAATAATTGTCTTAAACTCAAAATTTCTCCAAGATAAATAAACGCTATCAATGCAGCAAATATAGGCTCAAAAGAAAAAATGATAGCAGCTTTTACCTCAGATAAATACCTTTGCAGTGAAGCCTGAACAATAAAAGTATAAGCTGTAGCCAAAATTCCACAAAATAGTATAGCACGCCAAACAAGTAAATTATCAGAAAAAATAATCTCTCCGTTGAAAATAAAACCCAATATACCGGTTACTGTACCCACTGTAAAAAGCTGGGTTATAGTAAAAGAAGGTACATCAATATCGCCTATAACCCTACTAATCATAATAAGATGAACTCCAAACAAAACGGCGGAGGTTAAAACCCAAAGATCGCCGATATTTATCTCAGAACTAACATTCAGGGTTAAAAGTGATAAACCAATGAAAGCAAGAAGTACCGCTAAAATGTTCTTAAAATCAGGAACAGTTTTATCCAAGAAAGATACAAAAATCAATACAAAAACTACATTTAAACCAGTAATAAAAGCCGCATTGGAAACGCTGGTATACCTAATACCTATAGTCTGAAATATAAAAGAAAAAGCCAAAACTAAACCTATAACAAAACCCTTTTTTAAAATATCATAATTAAAATTTTTGAATCTTTTAATAAAGATTACAGATAGAAAAATCGAAGAAATAAAAAAACGTATCGAATTGAAAGAAAAAACATCAATGATACCAACTGCCTCTTTTATAAAGACAAATGTGGTACCCCAAAAGAAGACACCCAATAATAAAAAAAGTGTCGCTGTATTTTCCTTTTTTTTAAACATTAAAACCTAAAACAAGAAAACGATATAAAAAAGAGAAGGTAAATAAAAAAAACATTTTTTTATTTCTGAAGTTTTTCTTTAGTTAGTTTTTTTGCGGTTTCGAAAGCCTCATTGATTTTTTCAACTTTTGGACCCCCACTTTGAGTCATTTTTGGTTTACCTCCGCCTCCACCGCCAAGTATTCTACCGATTTCCTTAGCTATATCTCTAAGATCAATATCAATATCTTCTGATGCTGCAGAAACTATCTTATTTCCGTCATAGATGTGTACTACAAATTTATTTTTTTGAATAAGTCTACCAGCAACATTGGTTCCTTTGCTTTCAGATTTTCCAATTATTATTTTTATATCAGTGCCCTTTATTTTTTCAGCTTTTTCTTCTAAACTTTCAATTTCATTGGAAGATACTTTTTCTTTTTCCTTTTGGGTTTTTTTCCATCGTTCGAAAAGATTTTCAGAAGCCTGTTTTAGGTTTTTTACTTTAATTGATGAGGAGGGTTTTCCTGTTTCTTCGATAAATCGTTTAACTGATCTTAAAAGCTGATTTTTCTGTACGGAAAAAACTTCAGAAGCTTTCTTTATTTGATCGGATATATTTTCTTTTTCTTTAACTTTATAAAAACCTGACATTTCTTTTAACAAACTATTAAAAAGTTCTTTTTCTTCTGCCATAAATTCGTCAGCTTTTTTACCTGCTGCAAAAACTACTCTATTTACCCCATCTTGGATTCTTTCACTTTTCAAAATTCTAATTTTTTCTATTTCATCGATATTTTGTAAATGAGTTCCGCCACATGCTTCTACATCAATATTTTGAATATTTAAAATTCTGATAGAATTTCCCGGTGGAACTCCTCCTTGATATATTCTAAAACCATATTTTTTTTCTGCAGAATTTCTGTCCATAACTTTTTTTTCTACTTTTTGTCCTTGGTTTATGTAATGGTTAGCTAATTTTTCAATTTCTTTTACTTTCTTAGAAGTTAGTTTTTTGTAGTGGGTAAAATCAAAACGTGCCTCATTTATTCCTAGCTGTGAACCTGCCTGCCATACATGTTCACCTAGAATCTTTCTAAGAGCACCGTTTATTACATGTGTTCCTGTGTGATGTTTCATTAGTGTATATCGATAGTTCCAGTCTATTTTACCATGTATTTTCTCGTTTTCTTTGATATCTCCTTCAATTAGATGAATTATCGATTCGTCGTTTTTTCTGACTTTTTTAACAGGATATTTGTTTCCATTGTTGTAAATAAAACCTTTATCTCCTGGTTGTCCTCCACCCTCTGGATAAAAAGCTGTTTTATCTAATACTATTTCTGTGCCTTCTTTAGTTTTATTTTTCCATATAACTTTTGCTTCAAATTCTTTCATGTAATGATCGTTATAATAAAGTGGATAAGTTTTGGGTGTCTCTTTATTTTCTACTTTATTTTTTTCTTCTTTTTTTTCATATGAGTGCATTTCTGCTATCATTGAATCAAAATTATCAGGGATGTTTACTTCTACATTTTCTCTGGCCGCTATTTTTTTAACTATTTCAGGTGGCATCCCATGTGTATCATAAAGTTCGATTAACTCATCTTTCTCAATGTTTTCTTTTTCTTTTAATAATCTTTTGACCAGGTTTTTTCCTTTAGATAAAGTGTCTTTGAATTTTTTTGTCTCTATTTCTAGTATTTCTATTATCTGATTTCTTTTTTCGTTCAAAGACGGAAAATCTTTTTTTAGGAAATCAAGCTGTATTTCAACTAATTCTCCCAGACCTTCATTTATCTTTAATTCTTCTAAAAATCTTAGAGATCTTCTTATTATTAACCTTGCTAGATAACCAGCTTTATTGTTAGATGGAACTATTCCGTCACCTAGCATGAAAGCAATACATTTTGTATGATCAGCTAATGAATAAAGGCTTTTTTCATCTATATTTTCTTCTTTTTTTTCCGAAAAATCAATCATTTTTTTAATTAATTCAGGGAAGAGGGTATCGTATACTGTTTGGGTTCCTTGTGTCAACCAGGCTATTCTTTCTAAGCCATATCCAGTATCAACTATTTTTAACGGATTAGGTGAATATCTTTTTCCTTTGATTTTATATTCTCCATTTTTATCTTCTTTCATGTTCATAAAAACTAGAGTGGCTATTTCTAAACCGCCGGCAAGTACTTCTAGGCAAGGTCCTGCGTTTCCTCCACCGCTCCATAGTTGTTCTTTATATTTTATAGCTTTTCTAGGTATACCTATTTCATCATTAAAATATTGGTCACATAGTTCTACTGTCTTTTCTTTAAAATATATTTCATTTTCTTTATTTTTGTTGAAAGCATGATGTCCCATCATTTCAAAAGTGGTTAGATGTCGTCCGCTTACTCCTACTTGTTCAAGATCGTTTAGTCTAATGCAAGGTTGAGATATGACCAAGGGGTTTGCAGGAGGTGGTACCTTGCCGCTTGTTACGTGAGGCTGAAAATCTGCAATAGAAGCGATTGTAAGGTAAATATCTGTTCTCCAACGTGCAATTACAGGACATCTTTCTCCGGTTACTGGATAACTTAATCTCGAATGACCGTTTTTTTCAAAAAAGGAGAGGAAACTCTCTCTTACCTCAGAGATTGAAAGATTTTTTTTACCTAAAGGATTTCCTATAAAACTAAACTCAACGCAAGGGCGGTCTCCGCAAAGTTCAGCTTCTTCGTCCAAAGTCCAAAAATGAGAACCACATGATTTGCATTTCTTTCTATAATAACCATTATCATGAAAATATTTAAGATCGCATTCCTTTTTTAGAAATTCCTTCATAATAAACCACTATAACAACGGGAAATATAAACCTGGTTTATAAATGATATTATCCTTCACATTCTGAAATCAAGTAGTTTATGTAGAAGTTTTATTATCCAAGAATAAATAGCGGGTTCATCCCGTAATTTGTTTGCTAATTACTTTATTTTAAATTCTTTTGCATCCTTGTTGGTTTTTAAAATGGTTTTTTTTAGCAAAATTATGCTGATATTTT
>JAZKSQ010000142.1:0-4410 GCA_036625995.1 Thermoplasmatota archaeon
ATTTTTCCGTATATATAACAAAGAAGGAGTTGATGTTTTAGGTGAAGCTTATACTCAGACTTTCGTTAACTATATAGAAGAGTTTGGTCCAGATCTTGATTTAATAGATACCAAGACTGTCGAGGAAATGGTTTTACTAGGTGATCCTACTTTGAGGATAGGATAAAAAAAATTACTTTTACTTTTTTTCTTTTTTTATTTTTTTTTTGTTTGATGTTTTTGTCTTTTTTTAGATATGGTACTTTGGTTTTTTTGTTGAATTTTAGGGTGTAGTTTTCTGGTTTCTTACATGGTATTCCGTTGTCTGACTTTCCTTTGCTGAAAAAGTAGAATGTTTGTTGTTGTCCGTTGCGTTTTTTTATTTTGGTTTTGTGGAGTATGTACTCTCCTATTTGAAGATATTCTTTTTTTTCTTCTTGTTTCTTTGAGTTTTTTTGTTTTGTAGTGAAATATTTTTTTGTTCTTGACATCAGTAGATATACTGTTAATGTGATGAATAGTATAAGATACAGGTAGTGTTGTATGATTTGCCATTGTAGTATATACATGCTGGTTAGTGCCCATATCGATGAATAGGTTAGTATGGCTATTTCGTATATTCTTGCATAGTTTTTTCTTTTGCAAAATCCATAAGTTACCATGTATATTTCTATTATTGTTAATGCTATATTTATCCAGACGAAGATTATGAGTGGTTTTGGGGTAAATATTTGGTTTATTATCGCCCATGTTCCAGTGTATAATGAATACCAGTAATATAGGTTGAATAGTATTATGATTATTGGAAATATTGCTATGCCGATAGGTCTGTTTTTAAAATAGTTCATGATGTGTTTTTTATATTATTTTTTATTTATAACTGTTGCTGCTAATTCAACTTTTAATATTTTTTTTATTGTTACAAAATTATGTTTTATTTATTACTTTTTATTTTTCATATAGTTCTTTTCAGTCGTTAGTTTTATATATATCTTAACGTGTAATAACTCCACACTAAGTTTAACTATGGTTAATAAATATGGCTAAGAGAAGTAGAGAACAAATAAGAGAAGATGAAAAAAGAGTGATTGAACTTCTAGAGAAGGATTCCAGGCAGACACCTAACGAGATTGCTAACAAACTTGGTTTTAGCAGACAGAAAGCCTGGCGGATCATCAAAAGACTGGAAAAAGAAAATGAAATCTGGGGATATACTACTATAATCACCGAAGATAAAAATGATCTGATGAATCTATATGTCGCTTTAGTTAAATCTAAATCACCGACGGTTAAATATGCAGATAAACTTGTTGAAAGAATTTCAAATAATAAAACCGAAAAAGAACTGGGTATAAAGCTCGTAGATATGTATTTTTTACATGGAACTTACAGCTGGTTACTTATTTTTTCAGCAGAGGACATAAAACATGCTAAAAGATTTATCGGATATATTGAAAAACATTACGGTGAAATGATCGCAGAGGTGGACTTTCTTGAAAACATTTTTTCCATGCTTAAAGGCGGAAAAGTAAATCCCAACATCGAAAAAATTAATGAGTTTGCCTTAGACCACTAAAAAAAGAGGAAAAGGAAGAGAGGTTTTCTATCATAGTACATAGATGAATGGGAAGGCTCCAAATACAAATATTAAGGCATAGGTTTCATCTATAAAGGTTTGTTCACAGGCTGTAGCTTTAGCTGTTAGTTTTATAATGCTAAATCCTCCACCAGCTGTACAGTTGACCGTCTGCGAATCAGAGGGTAACAAAAGAGGTATGTTCCCATTCTGGTTGCATGATGCTGATCCAAACAATGCCGTGCTTGAAATCACCCAATCTATATCCGGACATGTTGTATTTCCAATATTTTTGATTATCACAGGTATAGCTGTTTGGTATATCCCTGATTGTATGTCTACATTAAGTGTACATATACATTCTTCTTTTTGTCCTGTTATTACGAATGCCAGGTCTAGTGGTCTTTCAAATTCTGGTGGTTCATATAGTTCTTGCCATTGTAGAGTTCCCCATTCAGACCAACAAGCGTTATCCTCCCAATGATCTTTTGATGTTTTCCATCCCCAAAAAGGTTGATTTTCTCCTGGTGGAACTTGTTTTACTTGAGGCGATACTGCTAACCAGTAGATAGTTCCTTCTTTTTGTTGGAAGGGTTCTTTTATATCTACTATGTTGTATTGATAATACATTTTATGGTCGTTTGGTTCGTATTCTTGGAATTGTGGCCAGTAGAATCCTTGTCCAGGGCTTTCGTATTCTCTTACTTGAAAGTTAGTGATGTATCTTTCCCATAGTGTTTTTCCAGGTCTACTATATGGTATATCAGGGTCTTCAGGAATGTTGCTGTGTATAGCTATGTAAAATCCTTCTATTTCGCCTTTTTTGTCATCTAGCCAGGATCCCCAGAAATGTATGTCTGTAACTGGTCCTGTTTCTCTACATCGCCAGTCGTCTGCAAGAATATAACCTTTTTCATCTTCTTGGTAATATTCTGCGATTACGTCCCATCCTGTTGGATCAGGTAGTTGAGGGAAATGCATTTTGTGTTCATCGCCTTCGTCCCAGTCGGCTAATGTATTTGTTGTGGTAAAAAGTCCAGTGGCTATTAATAGAAGTGTTATTAATAGACTAACTATTTTCTTTTTCATTTTTTTTATTAACCCCCTTTTAAAAACTAGTTTGTTTTTTTTAGGTTAATTTATAAAATATAATTGAGTTTATAATAGTTTCTATTGTTAATTTAACAAAATATTTACAAATATTTTTTATTTGTTTTAATTTTTAATTTTAGGTATTTTATTATTTTATTTATTATTTATAGAATAAATAATTTGAATATATGTTTCTTTCTATGTCTAAATTTATAAAAGATCAGGTGCTGATTTTTTAGAAAAAAGTTTTATTTTTTAAAATAAATTTAATTATAAATATACGGTGTCTCTATTCCTTAAAGTATTAAGTTTGAAATGTAACAAATAAAAATTTTAGTTTATACTTTTGAATAGTAAAATTTAAATTATATTATCCTCTTATATTTAAAACGTGAAAAAAAATATGAAAAAAAGAGTTATTTTATTAAGCATTCTAGCTGCTTTTCTAATGATTTCAGTGCCAATGATCCCGGCTGCTGAATTCAACATTGCATCCAAAGAAAATAAAGAACAAATCAAGGATCAAATTAATCAATTATTCAAAGAAATACAAAATAATAACCATCTCTTAACAAATGAAAAAAAACTGGTAAGTTCTTTAATTGATTCATCAGATGTAGATAGCAACTTAGCTTCGATTAAAGAAAAAATTCAAAATCTAGAAACGCAGCTCAACCTTCAAAACATCCAAGATAGAGGAAGTTTTTTCTGGAATCTAATAGTAGGCCTAATCAAAATTATTCTTAACGTGTTGATATCTATAATAAGCCTACTTGGTAATTTAGGTACCTCTTTTTTATCTGTATTAATAAATATATCAGTAGGACTAGCAAAAACAGTTTTAAAAGTTATCTACAAGGTATTACTAAAAGTAGTAGATATCGCAGGTAGTGGCATACTTACTTTGATAAATATAGTATTTGATACTCTCATGAATATACTATATTTTATTAGAGATACAATAGCAAATATTTTAGAGCCTAGCTCAATCTAAAAAAAAACTATTATCTCCCAACTTTCTTTTTTTCTCTGTTACTCTACTTATTACATTTGTTCACTTTTTTTTAGTCTAAAGAATTTATATAAAAAAGAAAGAGAGAAAGGAAAAAAAATATTTTTTTATTTTTCTTTGAGATTAATGAAATATGGCCCCATTAGAAATGCTGTATATTTTCTTGTTAACTCATTTGCGTTAATGGTTATATGGACTTTTCCGAAACCGAAGGTTAAAGGCGTTTTTATTTTTTGGACATGGTTGGCTTGGAGAGAACCTGATGTACTCCCGCCGAAAAACACGTTCCCATCAACATGTATATCCCAATTTACAGAATTGGCTTTAGAAGAGATATCTATGGAAAGGAATAATCCTCCTGAGACTTCTGTGATCTCAACTGGGTCAACCTTGTTAACAGATACGGTCAATGTGTCAGATTTTGATTTACCAAAGTTATCTGTCACCGTTACCTCGACAGTATATTCCCCTGGGCTAGTATATATGTGAGTTGGATTGACGTTAGTTGATTTTTCTCCGTCTCCGAAATCCCAGATACAATTATAAGGAGAGTTTCCACCAAGTATATCAACTGAAAACATAGTCTCACGTCCCGCTATGGACTCTATATTTCGACCGGTTTCAATCATTAATTCATCAGTATTATAGACTAAGACTTCTGCCGTATCAGAAACAGATTTACCATCTGAATCTACGGTTAATTCAACTGTATATGTTCCTGGTTCATCATATATATGAACCGGGTTTTGTT
>JAZKSQ010000143.1:0-4388 GCA_036625995.1 Thermoplasmatota archaeon
CAGCAGCGGACTAGGTATGCCGATCTGTAAAAAAATCGTGGAGAAACATGGTGGTTGTATTTGGGCAGAAAGCCCAGGTAAAGGGAAAGGGACAACTTTCTATTTTACCCTAAAACAAGCAAACTAAAAAAAAATAAATTTTTCAGTTTCTTCCCTATCTCTTTTATAAGTTTCACTCTTACCGTATCTTTTGTGTCTGAGTTTTCTTTTTTACCTTTAGTTCTCCAATACTAATTGAAATGTACATTAAGCCGATAAAATTAACCCAGTTTTTTTACTAAAAAAATTATTCTTCTTTAACCTGTCTTCTTTTTAGCTCTCTCCCCCTTTTTTTCAGAGCTAGTTTTTTGATTGCTCTAAGTTGCTTTCACCTCCATATTCCTCCAATAACTCTTTATCGCCCATTCCATCGGCTTATGCTGGGTAGTTTTCGTAATTAACTTTTTTACCCTCTGGTGTTTTGCGTTCTACTTCAACATTATCATTCATCTGTTTATACCAGTCAGATTTAAGCATCTTTTTGAACATACTCATTTTATCCTTTAAATCGCTGTACTGCTGTCTTAGTCTCTGAATTTCTTCTTTAGCTTCTTTCTCCATCATTGGTCTCTCAAAGATTAAAACGTTTTTTTTCTGCTATTCGGTACTCTTTTGGTAAATCCTTATATCTAAGATAAGAGCCGTTTAGATATCCTGAATGTCCCATCATTACCTTCCCGCCACATACCTTACCTCTATTCTCTGTCATCGTAACCAGTTTTTCGCAAACCTCTATAACCACATCTGCCTTGCTACACTTTGGGATAACAGAACACTGTATTATGGTTTATATTTTTGTCTGCAAGATTTGATCTTCTTATAGCTTTCCTTAGATATCCTTCTCTTAACTTTAACAATAGTTAAATTATTATCATTAATTCTAAAAATGCAAAATAGTATATCTATTTTATACAAAATAGATGTCTTCTAGGAAAATTAGAATAAAAAATATAAAAAAACAACTTTCAAATAGTCCAGAAACATGGGTTCTTAATGGTAGAGCCGATTCCATGGACTGTTTTATTTCGTTGCAAAAATTTTTGTTAGAACAAAAAGAAAAAAAATCAGATATATCGCTTTATAAAAAAACAAAAGATATAGATGTTCCATATCATGCCAGTATCTTTCATTTCTTAATGTATCATTCCTTTTATCCTAAAGTAGCTTTTATTAAAATCTTTGAAAACTCAGTTGTTTTTGGAGCTTTTAAGGGAAGATATCACAACGAAATAGAATTCTCATTTCCAACCAATCTCAATTCAAAGAGTTCATTAATAAATCTTAAAAAAATTTTATCTGACAAAAATATTATTTCACTTATAGACGAACTAAAAATAGACAAAATTTTATTGAGAAATATAGATGATGAATTTCTAAAAATTATCCGTAAAAACAATGACAAAAATAACCTAGAGATTGAATCAATCTCAGAATTAAAATACTCAGTTTATGATATCAAAAAAACTTTATCTTTAAAAGGAAAAAAATATGCAAATCTTAGATGGCATCTAAATAAATTCCATAAAGAAAAACACAAGATAGAGATAGTCGATATAGAAGATACTTTGAAAGCTATTATACATCTTATTGGACAATGGAAAAAAAAGGCAATTGAAGAGAGGGATTTTTCCTTTATTGATGTAAGATCAGATAAGATAGGGGCAAAAATAGGTGCCAAATACAAAAAATATAACGATAATATAGATGACTTTCTAAACTCTGAAAATATTCTCACCAGAGTTCTAAAAGTAGATGGGGTAGTATCTGCTTTCAACCTAGGTTATCCTCTCGGAATTTTTCAGAAAAGAAATATTTTTGCTCATGCCATAGGTATAGCTGATATTTCAATTCCTCATCTTGCAGAATATGCACAATATGATTTTTGGAGGCAAATAAAGAAAAAAGGGTATAGACTTGTAAATGATGGACCCACTTGGCGTAATAGTTTAGAGACTTATAAAAACAAATTTAGACCGATAGATAAAAAAAGGTATTTTTGGGTTAAACTATCAACTGATAATCTTAAAAAACAATAAAAAAACAATTTTATCAATTAAAAACGTAAATAAAATAATATTGAGAAGACGTATTATAAGATAACTTTGAAAAAAAATGTTATTTTTTACGAAAAAGTATTTATACAAAAATTTATAGATAATTAAAAGAAAAGGGAACAAGGAATAAAAAGGAAGGTATATTAAAGATGAGGAAAAAAACAATTTTAAATTTACTCGTAATTATTTCTTTTCTTCTAATGGCATGTCTTTTTACTGGTTGTATTGAAAAAGAAAAAGTAGATAAATATCCCTCTGCAGAGAAAATAAATCTTGATTACTCGATAGTAAAACAATTTATTGATATAAAACAAAATGAGTTTGAAAAAGCTAAAAAAGATTTGAATATAAAGGCATATGGAATAAACGATGTAACAAAAGAAGAAATCTTAGAATGGTATAATGAAAAACATAAAGACTGGAAAGTATATAAAACTGAGAATAAAAGCAAAACTTTAGATAATTTCAAAATAGAAGGAAAAATGACTTTTTGGACTAAACTCTTATGGGGAAAAGGTGTAATAGTAGCAGATGGAAGTTTAGTCAAACTATCCACAGGATATAATGTTATAATAGTTACAACAAATTCATTAGTAACTACTTATCAGGAATATATGGATAAATTCTAAACACTTTTTTTTATGTCAAAAAGTTAATATCTACTTAACGGTTTGACGATATAGGAGCTTGGAGAAATGTCAATACCTCCTCTTTTAGCAGCAGGTATAGCTTTTGCTTTAGCATTCATAATAGGTAAAATAACTCATCGAGTTAAAATAACTAGTATTGTCGGGTTTATAATAACAGGAATTATACTTGGTCCATCAGTTTTAAAAATCGTTGAATTAACACCTACTATTACTCAAGAATTAGAACTCTTAACAAAGTTAGCTTTAGGTTTTGTAGCATTTATTATTGGTGGAGAATTAACTTTAGATCTACTTAAAAAAACAGGAAAAAAAATAATTGGAATAACGATAGGAGAATCGGTTATAACTTTCTTTGTTGTTTTAGCCGGAATATATATTCTTTCAACTCTATTTTGCAATAATACAGCTTTACTTAATTGTACTCTACCAGTTGCAATCATATTCGCTGCAATGGCACCTGCAAGTGCTCCAGCTGGAACAGTCGCTGTCATCCATGAATATAAAGCTAAAGGGAAACTAACAGATACCATTTTAGCTATTGTAGGATTTGATGACGGAGCAGCAATTATAATTTATACGTTTGCAATAGCTTTTGTTGGAACTCTTATATCAAAAACTGTAAATCCAACTGATTTAATTATATCAGCTTTTTGGGAAATAACAGGGGCTTTTTTAATTGGCGGAGCAGTTGGGATCACATTTGGATATATATTCACAAAATTAATAAATAAAGAAGAATTGCTAGCACTTACCATTACTTCAATTCTATTAACTTCAGGGCTAGCTCTTTTTTTAAATGCTTCTTTAATTCTTTCCTGTATGATCCTAGGAATAGTGACTATAAATCTTTTTCCGCAGAGCAATAAACCGGTGTTCGATCATATAAAATCGATTAGTCTACCAATATACATGGTTTTTTTTCTTATTGCCGGTATCAAATTAAAAATCGATATTCTATTAACTCTTGGTACTATCGGCATGATACTTGTGATAACATATGTATTATCTAGGATAACTGGTAAAATATGCGGGAGCTATATATCAGCTCTACTTTCAAAATCTGATCCAATTATCAGAAAAAATCTTGGTTTAGGTATCCTCTCACAGGCAGGTGTTGCAATAGGTTTATCTTTACTTGCATCTCATAAATTATCCCAGATGGGTATGCCAGAAACTGGTGGTTTGGTTGTTGCTATAATTGCTACAACAACAATAATATTTGAGATTATAGGACCTATCTTTGCCCGGATAGCGCTTATTAGATCTGGGGAAACACAAGTTAAATAGTAATCTTTAAAAGAATAAATGGAAAATTATGGTATTTGGGGTTAAGATAAAATGAAAAAGGAAGACAAAAGACTTCTTTCAGATTTTTATGAATTAACAGTAAAACAGATTATTGATTCAAAACTATGTAAAAAAATATGGGATATGCCTATGGTTAAAAGAGAAGAACCTATAACCCATATTCTTTCAATACTTGCTGGAAAATCACATGTCTGGATTGTGAATAATTTAGAAGAAAAAAAATTATTAGGGGTTATTACTCGTGATGATGTACTTGAAATTTTAGCGCCACCTAGAAGTTTAATACATTTTATTGGTTTCCCTAAAATATCTCATAGGGGTACTGATGGGACTGCAG
>JAZKSQ010000144.1:0-4374 GCA_036625995.1 Thermoplasmatota archaeon
TGCTGCTATTATAGAAAAGATGTCCTCCTTCTTTTTTAAAAGGAGTAAGAAATAGGTCAAATGAAAGTTCTTTAGGTAATTCATCTACTGTAAAAGTTGTCTTTTTTTGTTTTCCTAACTGTTCTCTTTCATAAATTGTAGTTACTTTTGAAGGCTGTGAGCTTCCGCGGACGAATTCATATCTCCATTCACCCAGCCTCTTTTTTGAAAATACGTTTAGCTGCGTTTCAATAGCTGGTTCAAATTTTATAGAGAACTGTTTGTCTTTATATCCGGTTTTCAAAACTAGATGATTGGTGTTTTCATTTAATGTTTGATCTTCGTATTCTGGTAATACTGCTATTGAAAATCCTTTATTTCTTTGAAATATTGGTAATAACACCATGAAAGTTATACGGACGGATTTAGGGACTTGGTTGTTTTCTTGTTCTGGAGCCGAATATCCAAGTGTTACTTCATCTTTCCAGGTTGAAAAACTGGCGGTAAAATTTTTGTTTTTAATTCCTTCACCTAATCTTTCGATACCTATAGTGAATAATATCCCAATTCCGAAAGGTTCAGGATTAATCCATGGTGTTAGTATATGCTGTACGTTTATGTCGTATCCATTGATACCTGTGCTTTCATTGTTGTCCACATCTATTTTTTTATAAGACCCCCAAGATAAACTAGTTGTTTTTTCTACACCTTCACATACAGTTTCTAAACTCCCGGTGAGATATCCATTATTTAAAACCCCTGGATTTTTCAGCAGAAATCTACCTATAAACTTATTTACTGTAAAACCAGAATCTCTGACTAAAAATTTTTTTTCATCATTAGAAACAAAGTTGTTTTCTTTTTTTTCTGTAATAAAGGCTGAACTGAAAGAAACCGATGCCAATAAAAAAGCAATTATAGATACAGATATAACTTTCCAACAAATTGTTTTTCTATACATATTTTTTTCAAATACCCCCTTTCTCAAATAATCAAAGTATTAATATATATTTATGTAAGGACATGTTATATAAAACTATGCTTAATAATATATAGCAGGATATATGTATAAAGTGATAGCATTTTAGAGTTCTATTACGTAAAAATAAATGAGTTAGAGTACATCAAAAAATTTATAAAAAATAAACGGAAAAATAATAGTTTTATGAGAATTAGTTTTTTTAGGTTGGTATGATAAATATTGAGTTTAGATAAAATTATCGAAAATATTGAAAATAATCCTGATTCTATAAAAGCTTTAAATAAAGAAAGAACTGAGATGATAATAAAAAAAGCAGTAAATGAATTGTCAAAAGATAAAACTTTTTTAGAAAAAAACGGAGAAACAGCATTCATAGGTGATACACACGGAGACTTTGATACCACAAAAAAAATATTTAAAGAATTCAAAAAAAGAGATTTTATCATATTCCTAGGCGACTATGTAGATAGAGAACCGATGCCGTGGGGTTCAATTTACAACATAAATTTTCTGTTATCTTTAAAGGTAAAATATCCAAAAAAAATATTTTTGCTAAAAGGAAACCATGAAACCAACCATGTTATACCCTGTTTTCCACATGAATTAAAAACAGAAGTAAAACAAAAATACGGTAGCATAGAGTTATACGAAAAATATGTTCATGCGTTTAAAGAAATGCCTTTGATGGCCTATGTAAACCAGTCTATTTTCGCAGCACATGGAGGGATTTTAAAAAACTATAACAAAAAAGAACTGCAGAACATAGATAAAAACGAAAAAGATGCTTTAACAAAACTTGTTTGGAGCGATCCTTTAGAATCACCTACTTTCAGAGGCACAGGTAATCCATACGGGAAAGATGATCTCAAAGATTTTTTAGATAACATAGATGCAAAAGTGTTTATAAAAGGACATGACCCTAAGACCAATGGAATGTCCATATATGACGATAAATGTTTAACTATTTTTTCTTCGACAAGATACAAAAAAATGGGAAACCATGGGGTTTTAGCCGCCACGGCTAAAAAACCAGTTAATTCTGTCAACGATCTAAATGTTTGGAATCTAGAAAAAAATCAATGGAATAAATACATCGTATATAAAAAATAAAAATCTTCATTTTTTTTTATTAAATATCATATGGTTCTTCGGCAGGATTTAAATCCAAATTAAACCATTTCAAAAATATTTCTTCTGGTATTATAACTATTGCTCCAGGGATGATTTTGAAGCCTATACCCGGCCATGTATCATAGTAGTTTCTTTTCCATCTATTGGGTTTTATATATCCAGTATGTAAATATCTTATAAATTCTGCGTTGACATCATTTGAGATAAGATTGTTATAGGCTATAACATTTGATGTAGCATAAGATGAAAAGATACCTTTGATATTTTTTGTTAAATGATTTTTAGTTATAGTATTTGACTTGCTTTCTTCAATATATATACCTCGGAGCGAGTTCTGTATACAGTTTCTTTCTATTATGTTGTTTTTTGATTCGTAGAGATATGTCCCCACTCTGTTCTCTTCAAAAATATTATTTGAAATGTTATTTTTAGAGGAATTTATCATCCTTACGCCAATTTTTTCATCTTTTAAATAGTTATTAAAAAAACTGTTTTGATTTGAATTAAATAGCAACAAACCTATCTGGTTTAGTAAAAAAAAGTTTTCATACACAACATTTTCTGTCGAGTTTTTTAGACTCAGGCCTGGTTTGAATGTAAAATTAGTTGAATTCAAACAGTTATAACATATTTTATTAAAATAAACAGAGTTATTTTTCGATTCCTCTAATTGTATTGCTGACTCTAAATTTGAAGTAATAGCATTATACTTTATATGGTTATTAGTTCCATTTTTTATTTGTATACCATAGTTGTTTTCTAAGATTTCGTTGTTTTTTATTACATTATTTTCTGAACAAATAAGGATTCCTGCATTTTTTTTGCCGCTATTTTTTATAGTAAAATTAGATATTTTAACTGAACTGGATTTTATTTCAATTACGTTGTCTTTTCTTTTTCCTTCTATGATTGTCGTGTTTTTAGACTCACCATTCAAAATAACTGATTTTTCGATTATTAGATTTTCAGTATATGTTCCGTTGTATACAAATATTTCATATCCATTGCTAGCGTTTTCTAAAGCAGTTTGTATTTTTGAATAATTACCTGCTCTTGTCCCACCTACATATAATATTTTTTTGTTTTGTTTTTTATGTTCTGCTCTGGCATAATTTTGATTAAATATAGGGATAGAAAATGTCAGTATTAAATTGATTAAAACCAGTAAAACTAATGTTCTTTTTAAACCAATTTTTACAAAACAATTTTTTTTATACATTGTTTAATTCACATTTGTTTTTGAATTCCTAAGCTTTTTATGTAGTAATATATAAAAGTCGTTAGTTATAAACATTATGATTTTTTATTAAAATTTTAACATATTAAAAATATACTATAAAATGTAACTCCAAGAATTATGGGTAATCCTTCAGATGAAAGTAAAGGGTTTTTTAAACCCAAGAGAACTATGTATAACAAGTCAAGCTAACAAAAAAAGAGTTGTAGCAAACTCAATTTTTTATATTAGGAACAGTAGAATCAAGCTTTTTTTCTTTTAATTTCCACCGCTGAAAAGATTTTTATATCCTATCTACATCCGTTATTTCTCTTGTTTTCAAGTACTTTCGGAACTACTGCAGCGCAGTACATCCGAATGTAAAAAAAATGCCAAAGAATAAAGCCACTTATTTTGGATTATTTATAGACCTTTTTTTCCTTAGAAGAAAGTTCAACATCAAAAATTCTTGACATATTAGAAAGATCATGATAACTAATCACTTTCGACTCCTTTTGTTTTACCATGGCTTTTAAAGCAGTTTTACTATAGTCTTCCAAAAAATAAAGAGATCTTCCTTTGTAATTAGCTCGTTTAATCATAGGAAAATGTTTTTGCAGTCCTCGAAGACGATTCCTATTTGAATTCGTGTACACATATCCTTGTTTTAATATCCTCTTAAACAATTCAAATTGTTCTTTTTTAATGCATGGGCCAACATTTTTTGGTCGAGCGATATCTTTTGTATATTTGTAAACCGTTGAATCGCAGACATCATATTTTTCTGCTGCTTGATATTTAGATTTGCCAGATAGTACTTCTTTTCTGATTTCTTGTATAATTTCATTATTATGTCAAAAACAGGTACAAAAGGATAATTGAGTTTTATTTCTTTGGCATAATAGAAAGATCGTTGTCTTATCTTTGCATATTCTTTGTCAATTGATTATTTTGTTAAATGTTTATTTCGTAATTTATTTCTTTACTCATAATCCTTTCATCATGTTTCTCTTATGAAAATAACTTGCTATCAACAAAAAAACAGAAGTGAAAATAATCAAAGCAA
>JAZKSQ010000145.1:0-4370 GCA_036625995.1 Thermoplasmatota archaeon
GAAAGATTTGGAATCTTAACTTTATTTATATGGATAGTTGTATTATCATCGCTTAGAACATGGATTGAAGCAAAACTTCTTGGATATGCATATCAAGAGATATCTTTTCAATATCTTTTTGCACAGATCCATATCGCATGTTTTTTTGTCGCTGCATATGTAGGCGGTGTATTGATTTTAAAATATTTTTCAAAACAAAAACTTGCTAAAGTAGCTAATCTAAGCGCCCTTGGGTTTATAATGGTTTTAATACCACCCTTTTTGGATCTTTTTACAAATCCAAACCCAACGCCTTATACTTATGGTTCACCTATTGTTATCGGTAGATTTATAGTTTCATTTTTTACCCAATCATCTGTAGGTCCTTCCGAATCTCTTTTCCAAGGTGGCACAGGTATTATTTTTGAACTTGCAGGTATTTTAACTGCAACATCTTTATATGTTCTTTTGCGTACAAAATCAATTGTTAGAACTGTGTTTAATGCAGTGTGTTTCTTTCTGCTTTTTATTTTGATCGGTTCTCCTTTCTTGATTCTATTGCGAGGTACTGCAGGGCAACTGATTCATCCTTTGTTTATCGTTAGATATATAGTTGTTTCATCGGTTTTACTTTTGTTATTATTGAAAGTCACTAAAAAGGGCCTTTTGACTAGTTTTTTGAAAAGCTCTCGTTTGTTGACTACATCTCATTTTGCTTTGATGTCACTTATAGGTATATTCGTTGCCGGTCATCTTGGACAGGTGGGTTTTGCTAAATTCGAAATTCAGAACATAGTTGGAGACCCTACTTTTTGGCAGATATTTACAGGAAACATCGGAACTTTTTTTCTTAGCATTATAACTATAATATTTATTTGGCAATATGCCGTGATGATAAACCATGTTTATGATGTCCGTATCGATAGTGTAGATAACAAAAAAAGACTGATACCATCCGGTATTATGAAATCTGGTCAGGTGAAAAAGATATCTTTGGTATATGCAATTATTGCTTTAGTTTTAGGAGTTTCATTAGGGATATGGCCGTTTATTTTGGTGGTGTTAGGTTTATTTTTCGGAACGATTTATTCTGTCCCGCCTTTTAGAATTAGAGACAGAGTTGTATCTACCGCAATATTAGGAGCTGGTTCAACTATCGCTTTTTTCCTAGGATATATGACTCCGGGTTATGTAAAAATGATGCATGGTGAATTTGCAGGACGGATAATGAGAACCTATCCAGAGATGACTATGGAATCTATATATATTGGAATTATAATCTTTGTTGCCTTGACTATAGGTCCATTAATCAAGGATTATAAAGATTACAAAGGCGATAAAAAGGCAGGGGTAAGAAATATTTATACTATATATGGTCTAAAAAAAGGTGTAAATATTACTTCAATGCTTTTGCCAATACCTTTTTTATGTCTATTATTACTTTTCCATAACCCGGTAGATATCGTTGTTTTGATAGCAGCTGGTGGTTTAGCTGGCTTTTCGTTTAAAAAATTTAAAGACACCCGATTAGTATTTGCGATATATTTCCCAGTGATTATATATTGCCTTCTCCGATGGTTTCAGATTATAAACCTCTAAAGAAAACCCAAGTTTTTTTTACCATCCGTATTTTTTATTTATCTGCATTTCTTTTCTAATATTTAACAATTGTCTAGATTTTAAAAAATATGACGGATGGTTTACTGCCATTAAAAAACATCTACTAAGAGTAAGATCTTTCATTTCCAGACCATCTACTAATCGTCCGAAAGTTTTCCAGTCTTCATTAGTCCATTTTTTGAAATAACTGGCTGTTTTACGATGAAGAGGATTTAAAAACGGTGTTTTTTTGATTTTTTGGTCGAATTTTTTTACTAACTCTATTTTTTCTTTTTCTAATGCTTCTACAGTTATTTCACCTGCTTTTTTTCCACTATAAAGAGCTGGATGTATTCCTCCTCCCGTTACAGGGTTAGTAAGTCCTGCGGCGTCACCTATAATTATGGCGCCTTTTCTGGTTCTTGATTTGAGGTTGAAGTAATAGGGGACAATACCTGCGTTTAATTTTTTTTTCTTATTAATATCAAAGCCATATTTTTTACAGTATTCGTTTAAGAGAGGTAGTTTTCCGTGGAGGCTTCCGATCCCCACGTTGAATTCATCTCCTCTTGTAAATATCCATCCGTATCCCCCTTGGAATTTCTCGTTCATGGTCATACAAAGCCATTCGTTTTCATTAAAAACACTGTCTTTTTTGTTGAATTTGTATTGTAAATCAGTGATGTATTTTCTATTAGTCAGTAGGTTAAGTATTCTAGCGGTTTTTGAAGATGCTCCATCTGCACCTATGAGTATTTTTGATTTAAAAGATCCATTGTTGGTTACTACTTTCCATCTACCTGGTTTTCCCTGTATTCTTTTCATTGTAGTATGTGTTTTTAATTTACAGTTTGCATCTATTGCTTTTTCTGCTAGCCATTTATCAAACTGAGTTCTGTCTATTGATAGCCCGGGTGAGGCTGAATAAAAACAATGGTTGTCTGGTAGTAGTATTTTTATTCCTTTTATCTTTTGTTTTATCCATCTTTTTTTCTGAGGTAGATTGTTGTTTTCTAGTGCATATTCTGTTATTGCTTCTGCACATTGAACTGGTTTCCCTATTTCTTTTTTCATGTCTATCATTAAAACAGAGAAACCTTTGTCGGCTATTTTTTCGGCGGCTGTTGATCCAGCTGGTCCTCCCCCAATCACTATGACGTCGTAATTTTTCATGAGTAACTATCTCCCATTATTTTTTGTTTGAACGGCTGAACGTATCTTTTTATCTTTGTTTTAACTACTTTTTGTTTTGTTAAAAAACCAAGTTTTTTTAGGCTAATGAATTTTTTTATGGTTTAATAAATCTTCTTATCAATATCTGACATTCATTTTTTTTTAAAAATATTTTTTTAATTTTTTTATGAACCATTAATCGGGTTTTTTATATAGATTGGGATAAAATTTTAAATCTAAAGTTGTAATAGTTCTTTGTTACATGAGTGTAAAGAGCAGATGGTTTATATTTCAAAATAATTTTTCTTTATATATACTAATTTTCACCTTGGGTTATGCATTTTTGAACGAAGATATTTTATTGGTTAATACATGTGGGGATTATCCGGAAGATTAATCGGAAAATATCAAAACCTGGGCTTATATATTCAACATTAAAAAAACTATCCATATAGCTTTTTTATTTACATTATTTGGAGGTCTAACTGTGATAGTAGCTGTGCTATGTCGGATGGTCTTTATAATCTATATAGTGGCATTACTTTTATAATGTCGGATATTCTAAACACCATGTTTATGGGGTTTAAAGATTTCTCGTTTTGAAATCTTTATAACTACATTTTTATAACCACATCCTTACAATCTCCATCATACATTTAACCATTCTGGAAATCATCACTTCAACAGATGACTTCCAGACCATCTATCAGACGATGTAGGTAACATTTCCCAAATGATCAAATACCTGATGCTGCACTCGTATAAGGGCAGCAAAAACAACGCCCAACAAGACTTTTCCAATGTAAAACAAAAATTGTTTCCATCCACGCCAGCCGGGATGATCATCTAACCCCGCGGTTAGTTTTAACCACCCATAATCTCCTTCAATCCGGCTGCGCATATGACAAACTTCTAGGTATCCCTCCGGATGTTCTTCATACTCAAGCATGCGTTGATTCCGGAAATAACTACCCACAGCCTCTACTCCATCTTTTTTAAACAAATAACGAAGCATTTTATCCAAGTCAGCACCAACCACGAAATCATCACGATGATGATACCGCTGGTACAAACGTTTGATATTACCGGGTTTACCTATCTGTTTATATGTCCAAATGATCAGCTATTTTATAATACAGACTGGTTCCATTTAGTTCACAATATGCTATATTTTCAAACGTAGCATATTTACAATCCACCACCCGTACTTTCTCTTCAACTCCATAGGATTGCATCTGTTTCATCGATGGAATCAGGTTTTTTCCTTCATCACCGGTGATTTCCATTGGCTGGTAATCAACGGGAAGGAACAGTTTTCCTTCGATGGTGGTATCTATTTTATATCCATGGTGTTTGTAATATCCGCTGTATTTTGCATCTGGGTCATCCTTCATACTTTGTTTATCTGTGGCATCTTGAAAAATTTCCGTTCCCACCGGAATCTTTTCCTTTTTCAGATAGAACACAATCTGCTTGACCATCCAATGAAATAAAACAATGAACTGTTGGATTCCGATGCGTTCGTAGATGAACTCCCGTATGAGTTCATATGTGGGTGTTTTGTTGAAACCAAGAAGAAGGTATTCTTGTTTGGAGAGACTGTGATATGCCTGCCAGAC
>JAZKSQ010000146.1:0-4297 GCA_036625995.1 Thermoplasmatota archaeon
GCATTAGAACTATGAAATCATCATAATCTGATTGTTGTTGGACGTTCTTAGGTCGATCTTCAATACAAAGTAGATATTCATTTAAACCTAAATCTTGTTGGTTGTGATAAACTAAAACGCTATCATTTTTGTTTGGATTCAGTCTATTTAGAGTGTAAAAAGATCTATTTTCTCCTACTTCAGGACCTGACTCATCATCTGAAAGTATGCCAAATGATAGATATTCATAGTTTGATCTTTGTATCACCATCGTTTTTGTGTCTCCGGAAGAGGCAGTATCTACGTTTGGATATCCGTCATGTGCCTCTTCTTGGAATACTGGATTGAAAGTCTCTATTTTATCTTCGTAAATATATCCAAATACGTTGTCATTTCCAGCTTCATTTCCAATGTATTCAAAGTCTACTTCTATACTGTTTACTTCTTCTTTAAATGACCATATCTGATACTGTTTTTGCTGTGTCACATCTATATTTAAACCGTAGTTTTCTATTATTTTTTTAAGATTAGGTGGAGTTGTATCGTTTATTATTTCATTTTTATTATCATTTTGGCTGTGTGGCTTTAAACATGTATAATTAGGTTGTGCTATGACTGCAAATGTAAGTGTTGCAGAGAAAAATAGAACAACTGTTATTAATATAGCCTTAATTTTTTCTGATTTATTTTCCATTTACATCACATCCATTTTATTATTTGATTTTAATAGATGTGTCAAGTTTACGGTACTTATAGCTTATTTAACAACTCTAGACAGAAGATATATTCAAAAAAAATCAAATATATTTCAAAACTCGTAATTATTAAATACAAAATAAACAATATTAAAAAAGAGAGAAACAGAGAGGACAGGATCAAATAAGCTAAAAAAAAATTTGGATATTAAATGAGGATATTAAATAAGAGGGGAAATTAGAAAGATGGAAAACTCATATATTCTAGAAAAGTCACTTAACGTTTTATGTTCAATTTCTTCAAGAAGAACCAGCAGAAACTTTGTCAATAAAGTAATGAACAGGATAAGAGATATTTTACAAGAAAGTTATCCTTTCCTATCATATATAAAAATACAAGATGGATATCTCGAGAATGGTATAACTATAGAAGATAAAGTTAATGAAATAGACACAAAAGAGGTCTGTCAAGCAATAGGATCTATTATTAGGATATTAACAATGGATCTTGGGTCGGAAACCGGTCTATACTTCCTGTCAGAATTCAAACAAAAGACTGGTAATGAGATAATATCTAAGATACAAAATTCAGGGGTTGATTTAAATCTCTTGGAGATTGAACAAAGACATGTTTTCAAACAGAAGCAAAAAAAGGAAGAAAATATAGCTGGAGATTCCAGTCTTTTAGGATATACTTGGAATGATGTATCAGAATGGAAATACGACGATTTAAACAAAGTATGTATACTTTATGATAGTCAAAAAAACGTATTGGATAAATTAAATCTGGATGCAATCATTGAAAGTCACATTAAGAGAATCTCAGGGCAAGACGAAAAGATAAATCAGACAGACGATATCAAAAACCTTAATTTAGATGAACTTGAGACAAAATTTTTAGATTTATTTAAATCGAGGAAACACTCCAAAGCAATTAATATAGTTTTAGCCTCGGCTCTTCTGCAAACCACTGAAAATGAACTGGAAAAAACAATTGAAGGACTAGCAGACCAAGATCTGATAGAATTTGAAGACGTTGACAGCATAAAACTAAGCGGTAAAGGAATGAAATATTTATCTGACCTGACATGAAAAAAAAAATCCTAAAAAAATTTAAACTAAGCTTTTCTAGAGGAAAATATAACAATGAAAGATGAACCTGAAATTGTACAACAGTTAAGAAAAGAAGAACAAAATAAAAAAGGATCAAATCTAAACTTAGAAAAAAAACATTTAGATAACAACAATGTAGAAAATATAAAAAAAGACTTATTAATCAAAGACTACGCTCTTTTATCATCAATAAATGCAATTATTCTAACCGATTTAGATAAAAAAATCACTTATGTCAATCCTTCATTTCTTAGAACATGGAAATATAATTCTGAAAAGAGGGTCATAGGTAAAAAAATAGGTAACTTAGTAAAGAATAAGGAAGATTTTGATAAAATACTAGATGAAGTTTTTGAAAAGGGAGGATGGCAAGGAGAAATCATTGCGAAGAAAAAAAATGGTAAATATTTCCCAGTCCAACTATCAATCACCTTAGTGAAAGACAATAGAGGGGATCCACTTTGTATAATGGCTTCCTTCGTAGATATAACTAGACAAAAACGTCTTGAAAAAAAATATAAAAAATTTAAAGTAATATCAGACAACGCAGGATACGGATCTATAATATATGATCTAGATAACTTTATAATATATGTAAACAAAGCATTTTCAGAGATGCATGGATATAACCAAGAAGAATTAATTGGGAAAAAACTTTCTATATTCTATGAAAAAAACAGTTTGTCACAAATACGAAGTATAAATAAGGATCTTAAAGAAAAAGGAAACGTTACTGGAAAAGAAATATGGCACAAAAAAAAGAATGGAAATGTTTTTCCTGTATTAATAACTGCAACCTATATAGAAAATGAGAAAGATAATTTCTCATTTATAGCAGCAACTGTTTCAGATATTACAGAGATAAAAAAGAAAGAAAAGAAACTTGAAGAATACGCAAAAAGGCTAAAAGAAAAAACTGAAAAATTAAAAGCATCTCAGGACGAATTGTCTTCTTTAAATCAGAATTTAGAAAAAAAAGTAAAAGAAAGGACTCTGGAAATAAATAAGCTATTACGTCAAAAAAATGATTTTATAAACCAATTAGGACATGATTTAAAAAATCCTTTGACTCCTTTAGTAACTCTGGTGCCGTTAGTTAAAGAAAAAGAAGAAAAACCCGAAAACAAAAAACTTCTGAAAGTAATAATGCGTAATGTTAATTACATTAAAAATTTAGTCGAAAAAACTATAGAGCTTGCTAGATTAAACTCACCTCAATCCAACCTTAGCTTTGAAAAAATTAATTTATATAAAAAGACTGAGAAAGTTATAAACAAAAACGAATTGTTAATAGAAAAAAACAATGTCAAAGTAGTTAACAATATTCCCAAAGATATTTTCATCAGGGCTGCCCCATTTTTAATTCAAGAAGTTTTGAACAATGTTTTAATTAATGCTGTAAACTATGGTGAAAAAGCAGGAGATATTACTTTCGATGCAGAAAAGGAAGAAAATAATTTAATCAAGGTTTCAGTACATGATACTGGTATCGGTTTGACTGAAGATCAGAAAAATCGTATCTTTGAGGAATTCTATAAAGTAGACGAAGCACGTCATGATTTCAATAGCAGTGGATTAGGTCTTTCTATATGTAAACGGATCATTGAACAACATGGCGGTGAAATCTGGGCTGAAAGCCCAGGTTTAAACAAGGGAACCACTTTTTATTTCACAGTTAAAGAATATTAAAAAAACTTTTTTTTCTGTTATATCTTGAATATACTTGCTATCCTTGCATTTTCTTTGATATCCAAACCGTTTTTACTTACGATTAGTAGATTTTCTAAATCTTCATCTTTTTGTTTAATTTGTGCTGGAATAAAAGATCCTGTAGTCTGAAGTCGTAAATTTGACTGAATTATAACTTCTTCGTCTATTTCTTCGTTAAATTCAACTAAATGGACGCCTTCATCTAAAACCCACCATCCATATTCGTCATCTGGTTTCTTCTTTTCAGTTTTTATTTCTTCGATTGCCGCTTTTTTATATTCGCTTCCACCGAAATCGAGTTTTCCACGATCTTTAATTTTTTTTATTTTTTTCACAGTAATATCGACTTTTTTATCGTATACCTGCTTTTTTTCGTAAATTAAATTTTCAATATTTTTTACAAAATCTTTACTTTTAGCTACCATAAATTTTTTTTTAAACCTCTCAAAATATTTTTTTAGCATATTACTTTTGTCATAATGTATAAAATTTATCCAATCTTACATTTAATTTGGTTTAAATAAAAAAATTTGTTTTTTTAATTAAAAATATATGGTTATAGCTTTTTGTTTTTTTATTACGATTTATTGATAAATATATGCAATTGAGTTTTAATATTAATTTTTAAATATAACATTTTTTATTATGGTTTTGTTTTTTAGTATTAACAATGTTTCTTTGGTTAGTAATGCTGATTGGAAAAAATAATATATAATAAAACATAATAAAACTATATAGTACCATCAAAAATAAAAAAAATTTAAATTAAATAAACGGGTATTGCCCTGTATTATAAGAAA
>JAZKSQ010000147.1:0-4266 GCA_036625995.1 Thermoplasmatota archaeon
TTTGTTTTTCATCATTTTTTTTTTTTGCTCCTTTTTGTTTTATTTATAGTTTTTTTATTTTAGGATTTAGAAAATAGGGGGCTGGGATGGAGAGTCTGTCTTTTTTTGGAAAAAAACAACCTTTTTGGGAGGCAAATAAAAATTGGAGGCAGACTCTCCAACCCAATTTTTTTATTTCGAGGCAGGTGATAATGGTGAAAACGATTTTTTTGTTGATTTGTTGGCTTGTATTTTTTTTTCTTGTTTCATACAAATCAAACCTTATTTTACTCGTTTAAACGCTACATGCTGTAACATTACAGTAATGAACATGTATCACCACTATAAAAAACTTTTGCCTATACTCGAAAAAAATACCAAAAAATCTTCTCCATTACACAATGTAGCGTGACAAGATATAAATAAGAAAAAAAACATTAGATTCTTGATAATGACAAAAAACGTCGGACCACTAGAACGTAAAATTCTTTCTATACTCTGGAAAAAACGAGAAGCCACAGCAAGAGAAATATGTACATACCTTGAAAAAAAAGATAAAAGAAGAGCATACTCGACAGTAAGAACCATCATAAAACGCCTAGTAAGAAAAAAAATAATTTCACAACACAGACACCCTACAAAAAGACAATATATATACTCCCCACTAGTAACAAAAAACGAACTGGAGACAACAATCGTAAAAAAAACACTTACAAATCTTTTAGAAAGATTCGAAAAAAGCACCATAAACTATTTAGCTGAAGAACTCTCTGAAAGTAAGGAAGATATCGAAAAAATAAAACAAAAATTAGCTGAGATGAAAAAGGATGAATGAAATAATCCTGGCTATAATAATACCTATCATCCTTACCGGATTAGGATATCTTATAGCCGAAATCCTTACAAGAGTTCTCAATATCAAACATCCAAAAAACACGTTTTTAGTATACTTAGTAGTATTCATCATAGCTTTTTCATTTATCCCCCTATCCTTTATGTCCGCCTCAGAATATAATAATAACCCAGATGATTTGAATATAAAAAACCAAATAGGAAATAAATCAGATAAACACCTTCCAAACGTATCAACAGAACCATACTCATCGCAACTTACTCCACTTTATGAAAAAAATGATGAACAGAATTTAACTGGAAAATCACCATCACGGTTTATCCTAAAAATATCTTGGTATAACCTAAAAACCGTTGATGAAACAGAAACCAAGGAAGAGACTATCAATGATGCAGACAAAGACTTGAAAAAAAATGAAAAAGACAACTTTTTAGCTTCAACTATAGACACAGTTTATAATCAACCACCAACATTAATCTTTACCTCAATACTCATATTTTTAGCAAGCCTATTTTTAATATATCATTTTCTCATCGGTAAAAAACATTATTTAAAGAAAATAAATGCATATTCAGCAAAACAAAAAGAACTACTCTTTTTAGTAAAAAAAATCTCTGAAGAGATCAACATTAAAACACCAAAAACATATCTATATGATGGTGCTCCAAATGCATTTGTATTAGGACATCCACCAATTCTTGTCATCTCAACCCGGTTATCTGATGTTCTTACCAAAGATGAGTTAAAAACAACGTTACGGCATGAGCTAACACATATAAAACATCATGACGTTCTTCTAAAATCGTTTATACAAGCAGCAAGAATTATCTGTTTTTATAATCCTTTTATCCATTTAGTTGCAAAAAGAATATTCAATAAAAGAGAATTATTAGCAGATTCCAGCTATAATATAAGCCATGGTGATAAAGTCTCTTTTATGGAGGCTCTTATCAAAATCGCTGAATATACTCAATCTCTACCAGAAATCGAAGATAAAAAAACACCGATGATTTCATTATCTCTATTAGATCTTACCTCTTATAATACTACGATTACTGAACGATTTTTCAGTCTTTTCCGACAATGTAAGAAAAAAACAGTTTTAACCATTATTGTAAGCTCTATCATTCTTTTTTCAAATGCCTCGGCAATCATTTTTACACAACAATATTTCATGGAATCCAAATGCGAGACAGAATCCTCTACAGAAGAAGTAGTTGAAGTTGAAAAACAATATCTTAGAGAAAGGGTAACTCTCACTACTTTCTATCGAAACAACGAAAAATATCAAGGTAAAATGATCCATAAAACATTATACAACATCATAGTACTTCCCTCTATGAGAAACAATAGTGACCTTCAAAAGATCATAGATTATATCGTTTTAAAATATTCCCAAAAACAAAATTCAAACTGCGCCTTTTAAAAAAAATTATTTAACATAAAACACCCATCTTTAACATTTATATAAAAAAGATTTTATGATATTGAACAGGTGTTATCCATTTTCTTAAAAAAACAGGAAAAACTATTATAAGTTAAAAAAAACAAAAAAATCGAGAATAAAAAAAATAATAAATGACTGAAAAAAAAGCAATTAAATAAAAAACCATTTTTTTTATTGTCTTATCCAAGTTTCAACTTCTCCTTTTCCATCATCTAAAAACAATTTATCTCCATCATCAGAAAAACTAAAGTTATAAGAACCTCTCATCATCTGCCCGATATCTAAAACAAGGTTACCATCTTTTATCTTCCAACTCATAGGATATGAACCATAAGAACCTGTTCCATCAGATGAAAAAGTCATAGAAGTAGAATTCTTTTTCCAAGTACCTAACAACTTATCTTTTTCATCTAAGGAAGCATCTTTTTTTTGTTCGTTACATCCACTAAAAATCAACATCAAAAACAAAAAGACTAATCCTATAACCATGACTTTTTTCATATCTATCACCTCAAACATATAATACTTGATTAGACTAAGTTATAACAAAATTTTCAATTTATTTAGATATCTTATTTACTAATAGTCCAAAATCATATCTCTAGTAAATATTTTTTGATAGATGTTTATAAATACTTATGTGTGTGCATCTATTAAATAACTAAAAAGTAGAAAAGTTTAATAAAAGAGGGATAGTTAATGTCTTTAAAAAAGGAGGATAGAATATGAAATATAAAAAAGGAGTCATACTGGCAATCAGCTGTATTATTGTTTTATCTTCTTTGTTAACTGGTTGTATTCAACAAGGCACAGGAACACTAGTAATGAAGATAACTGACGCCCCATCTGACTTAAACATTTCAGAAGCAATGGTAAGTATTTCTTCTGTAATGGTACATCTTGGTGCAGGTGGAAATAACACCACCGCTGGATGGCATACCGTAGTAAATGAATCGCAAACATTTGATTTAATTGCTCTACAAAATGTAACCGACGTATTAGGAGAACAAGAACTACAAGCAGGTAACTATACGCAGATAAGACTAAATATAGATAATGCCAATGTGACAATAGACGGCGTAAAACATGATTTGATGATTCCGTCAAGTACAGTAAAACTAGTCAATGCTTTCAAGATAAATGGATCCGAGACCACCACACTTATCTTGGATTTTGATATACATGACTCGGTTCATGAAACAGGGAACAACAAATATATTCTACAACCAACCATCAGAGTAATAGAAGAATAAAAAAAAATATTTTTTTCTTTTATTTTTTTATCAAATAAACATTCCTTATTTTTCTTAAAAACAACTATTAGATATAAAAAAAAGAGAGAAGATTGGTTATGTTGTATTCAGTGTATCTGAGTTTTCTCCTGTTGACTTGTCCCAACTATAATTTGATTTACTTAGGTAAGTTACTGTCCCAGTATATGTTCCAGATGTTCTTGACGCTTTTTCAAATACAGTGCTACCTACTCCATTAGAATCTGTTGTAACTGTATTTGTCAAAAAATCTCCTCCAGGAGTTTCAAGCTGAATGTCGACTTTGACTTCACTTAATAGGCTGCCAGCACTGTCAACAACTTCTACTTCAACACCGATATCCTCCCATGGACCACGTGTTCTATCAAGCCATAAATTAACATCCTGAACATGCATATAATTAGTAGCCCCCTCCTTGGTAGTAAATGACCAGGTAGAAGACGTGTTAATCGCTGTGCCATCGTCAGCTACAGCATACCAATTATAGTTCGTATTATAGCTAAGACCATTCCAAGTCACACTGGCAGTACCTCCGCTAGCTACACCTGTATCAGAACCTATCAGACTACCATCAGCAGCATTGTAAAAAGATACGTCCATACTGTCTCCATCTGGATCGCTAATATCAACGCTCAACGTAGGACTGGTAGACACATCTGTCGCACCGTCTGATGGAGAAGGATTAGAAGGTACATTTGGAGGTGTATTAGTCGTTT
>JAZKSQ010000148.1:0-4231 GCA_036625995.1 Thermoplasmatota archaeon
TTGTTGAAATAGGATATAAAGAAAATAAATTCTATATGAGGAGAGTATAAAAAAATATAATTATGTATGGTTTGAAATATTTCGGAAAATTCAAATTAGTTAAACTTGTTAATGTCTCTCATAAATTTACATTTTGGCTTATTTGCCTTATGTTAAGAGATTAAATAATTAGGTTTTAATGGGTTTAAACTAAGAGGAATATGTTAGACGGAAAAAATAATAGTATATTAAATTCTTTTTACAAAGCGATAAAAGCTTTTGGTAAATCGGCTCCTGTTGTAATAAGCGTTATTTTGCTTGTTGGTTTATTTAAAATCTTTGTTCCATCAGAGGTAATTTCATCGGTTTTTAACGGCGAGCTATTTAGAGATACATTTTTCGGCTCGATTTTAGGTAGTATATCAGCAGGAAATCCGATTACGAGTTATATCATCGGCGGTGAGCTTTTAAAAGAAGGTGTAAGTCTTTTTGCTGTAGCAGCTTTTATTACTGCTTGGGTTACTGTGGGTGTAGTTCAGATGCCTGCAGAGGCTTCGATACTGGGTAAAAGATTTGCTTTAATAAGAAATCTTTTGAGTTTTCTGTTATCTATAGCTGTGGCAGCGGCGACTGTTTTGACATTAATGGTATTAACATGAATTTGAAAAAAGAAAATAAATCCAAAAAAAATAATAAGAATCAATTCTACAGTTTTGTATTTTTATCGTTAGTTTTAATTTTATACATCATTTTGTTTTTCCTAAACTCGGATAGAACTATTGATTCTCTGTATGCTAGCTGGAATATTTTTTTAAACATTGTACCTGTTCTTTTTGTAGTTATTTTTCTGATGGGTCTGGTTAATTATTTTTTAAAACCTAAAAAAGTATCAAAATATCTAGGTAAAAAGTCAGGTTTTAAGGGATGGTTTTTATCGGCTTTGTTTGGTATTTTAAGCCATGGCCCTATATATATTTGGTATCCTTTGCTGAAAAATCTGAGGGATCAGGGTATGAAGACAGGTCTGGTAGCTGTTTTTTTGTATAATAGAGCTGTTAAAATTCCTCTTTTGCCGGTTATGATTTTTTATTTTGGTGTATTATTTGTTTTTTTGTTATGTATTTATATGGTTATAGCTTCCATTTTTCAAGGTTTTATTATTGAAATAATAGAAGATAAATATATTGATATAGATTGAGGAAAAATGTAGAGATGATGTTTGAAATAACGTCCATTGTTAGTCATGCTTTCATGATTACGATATTTGTTTTTACGATGATGTTGCTAGTTGATTATTTCAATGTTTTAACTAGGGGTAAAATGCAGAAGATAGTTAAAGGTGGGAGAAAACGTCAATATGTTGTGTCTTCGTTTCTTGGTTCAACTCCTGGTTGTCTTGGTGCATTTATGGATGTATCTTTTTATGTTCATGGTCTCATCTCTTTTGGTGCGATTGTAGGTGGTATGATTGCTACTAGTGGTGATGAAGCATTTGTTATGCTCACTCTTTTCCCTAGAGAGGCTTTGATTCTTTTTATCTTGCTTTTTATTTTGGGTATTATCGCTGGTTTTTTTGCTGATAAAATCGCGTCTTTTTTTAATTTTGAGCCTTGTACTGAATGTAGTTTGCAGAAAATTCATGAGGAAGAAAATTGTCAGATTTATGATCCAGGTATACTAAAAAGATTTCCATGTTTTACTGTTTATAGATATCTGGTTTTTTTAGCTGTTTTACTATTTATTATATTGGTTGGTCTTGGTTTTATTGGTCCGAAGATATGGAATTGGCAGAGAATCATTCTTTTTTCTTTACTTTGGATAACTTTGTTTATTGTATCAACTGTCCCTGAACATTACTTGAAGGAACATATATGGAGACATATTATGAAAAAACATCTATGGAAGGTTTTTCTATGGACTTTTTTTGCCCTGTTTTTTATTGAGATATGCTTTCAGTTTTGGAATCTAGAAAGTTTTGTCTCGGCTAACTTAGGATGGGTTCTTTTGATAAGTGTGTTGGTCGGTTTAGTTCCTGAGTCTGGCCCGCATTTGGTTTTTGTTATGATGTTCTCTTCAGGTATAATTCCTTTTTCTGTTTTGTTGGCTAGTTCTATTGCTCAGGATGGTCATGGTATGTTGCCTTTGTTTTCTTATACTATTAAGGATTCTATTTTGATAAAAATGTTTAATGTTGTTTTTGCTTTAGTTATTGGAGGAATCCTTTTTAGTTTAGGATTTTAGTAATTTTAGTAATTTTTTTTATCTTATTTTGCTTTATTTATTTTCAATTTTAGTTGTTCGAAGATTTTTTAAACCTGGATGTGCTGTGGTTTTTTTGATGTTTTATGATACAACATGAAGATAGAAAAAAGTTAAGTGAAAAAACATTGGATCTTGATCGTGCAAGACAATCTTTAATAGAGGAGATAGAGGCTGTAAATTGGTATCAAGAAAGAATTGATGCTACAAAAGATGATTCTCTAAAAGATATTTTGGTTCATAATCGAGATGAAGAAAAAGAACATGCTGCAATGATCATCGAATGGATTCGAAGAGAAGACCCTGCTTTCCATGAGGAACTTGAAACATATCTTTTTAAAGATAAAAAGATAACTGAAATCGAGGAAGAATAAAATATCTAACAAAAGACAGTGATAAGAAAATAAAATGTGTTACCTGTAAAACCCGTAAAGAAATTCAGGTAAATATTTTCATTTTAATTCTGTTGATCTCTAAACCCAAATTTTTACTTTCTACCTACATCAAGACTCCAGATATTGTAACTCACTTTTTTTTGAACAATTTTCAACAATACATTATAACCTAACTAAGAAAAATTTATTACGCGAGGAGGGAGATTCGAACTCCCGAGGTCTCTATGGACCAATGGATTAGCAATCCATCGCCGTAGCCAGGCTGGGCCATCCTCGCAAAAAATATTTCTTTTAGTATCTGACACTCAAATATAGATCATAGATAAAAAACTTATGTCCACCTTCTAAAACTAAAACATAATGAATAGCAAAACTATATTAAAAACAAATTTTATTAAAAGGTTTTGTGTAAAATAAAATATGGAGGATTGGACAGAAAAATATCGACCACGTAACCTCAGCGGGATAGTTGGAAATGATAAAGCTGTAGCGATGTTAAAAAAGTGGTGTGAAAACTGGGAGAAAGGTAAACCTAATAAAAAAGCGGTGATACTCTCAGGTAAACCCGGTGTAGGGAAAACAAGTGCTGCAGTAGCAATATCTCGAGAATACGGTTGGACTCTAATTGAACTCAACACTTCTGATGCAAGAAACGCTAAAAAAATCAAACAGATAGCCACCTCTGGAGCTATGAACGAAACCTTTGACGACCAAGGAAGATTTATATCCAGCCGAAAAGGCGGAAGAAAACTTATAATGCTGGATGAAGCCGACAACCTCTATGAACGAATATCGGGAGGCAGCGGTAAATCAGATAACAACGACTATAGCGATCGCGGCGGTAAAAGAGCAATAGTTGAAACAGTAAAAAACACTAATCAACCTATCATTCTAATCGTTAACGATTATTACAGCTTGATAAAAGGTAGTGGAGAACCACTAAAAAAATTGTGTAAACAAATAAAATTTTATCCACCATATAACAACCAAGTTTTTTCTCTTCTAAAAAAAATATGTAACAGAGAGAAAATCAATGTCAACAATAAAATTCTACAGAGTATAGCTGATCGATGTGGAGGAGATATAAGATCCGCTGTAAACGATCTACAATCCCTATGTTTAGATAAAAAACAGGTAGATGTTGATTCTTTAAACGTATTAGGTTACCGTGACCGTCAGAAAATCATCTTTGACGCTCTGAGAGATATTTTTAAAACAAATAACATAAAAACTATCAGAGAAACTCTAAAAAACTTGGATGAAGACCCCCGTAGTTTACTTTTTTGGATTAATGAAAATCTACCTAAAGAATACATAGACATAAAAGATCTATCTGAAGGATACGACGCTGTATCCAGGGCAGATGTATTCCTTGGTAGAACCTTCCGTAGACAAAACTATGGTCTATGGAGCTACGCATCAGACATGATGAATGCAGGAGTCGCAGTATCAAAATCCCATAGTTATCCAAATGAACGATACCGTTTTCCCACCTGGTTAAGAAAAAAGAAGAGTAACAAAAACACGCAGGTAGTAAAAAACTCTGTTATAAAAAAATTCTCTAAATCTTTCCATGCATCTAGAAATAAATCACAAGA
>JAZKSQ010000149.1:0-4221 GCA_036625995.1 Thermoplasmatota archaeon
GACTGAAGAGGTACAACAATTTTTTGATAGAGTCTTCATAGGTTATGCAGAAGACGAAATAGCTAAAACGTTAGGAAAAAGAGTTCCGAAGGATGAACTGATACATCCACCTATTGTATTCTACACTTCGTTTAACAATATTAAAATAGTTAGACAAGGGGTTTTATTTACTAACAGGGGTTGTAATCATAGATGTAATTTCTGCCAGACACCTTCTTTTTGCCCGAAACCATATAAAATTCCACTTGAAAGTATTGAAAAAGTATTAAGATATTATAAAAAAATAGGGGTTACAGAGCTAATTATTCTTGACGAAAGTTTTGGTTTATTTAGGAGCCATTCCGAAAAAGTAATTGATTTATTGGATAAATATAATTTTTATTGGATGCCTCTGGTGAGACCGGATATATTAAACAAAAGTTTGGAAGAATGGTCTAAAAAAGGACTTATAGGGGTACTAACGAGTATAGAAAGTTTCAACCAGAAAACTCTTGATTCTATAGAAAAAAGAGAAAAAATAGAGGAAACAGTATCTGTAATAAAAAAATTGAAAAGGATGAATAAATTTATTGATGGTGCCTATATGTTAGGTTTCGAAAACGACACAGTTTCATCACTGAAAAAAGATTTGAAAAAAGTAGCTCAGCTGAAAATGGATATCACACAATTGTGTATAGTAACACCACTTCCACAAACTCCGCAATGGAATCAGATAGAAGAAAAATATGGTATATTCGACAAAGACTGGCATCATTACGATGCAAAACACCTTGTATGGAACCATCCCAACATTAGTCCTGAAAAAATGAGAGAAATATTACATTGGGGTTTTAAAATAATAAATCCAAAAACAAAACTATTAGAGACGAGCAAGGGTTTTCTGGATAGATACATTGAGAAAAAGGGATTGAAAAAAGGAATAGGCTATATGATTAGAAACTTTATACAAGCAAATGCTTTTAATTATACGCCAAAAGAAATGCGTCTTCTCCCCCACCGATAAGACAGATTGGATGTAAGATATAAACCGGAAAGAAGAATACATGAAAGTTTTTTTGCGGTTTTATTCATATAAATTTTAGCAAAGTTTATTTTATAAATGTTTCATATGATATATAGAATCGGTTGATATATTTCAGTATTAAATTGAAGAACTCAAAATTTGTTGTTTTAGAAAAATCTACCGTTAATGGTACAGTGGTTTTTAGTGTACCCCAATCGCTTTCGGCTTCTGTGGTATCTTTTGATTTTACTTCAATTGTAAAATTACCTTGGCAGTTGAATGTATATTCTTCGGTTATGGTTTCCCCTGATTTATATGGACCTAACCACTCTGTAGTTTTAGCACCCCAGTCGATTTTGTAAAAGACGTCGTCGTCATCTGGGTCTGTAGTTACGATATGGCATGTATATGGTTCTCCTACTTTTGCTGATGAGTTTCCTGTGACAGTCGGTGTTTCAGGTGGATTTCTGAAATCTATGGTTTTTGTTGTTTTGTCTGTTCTTAATTCGTTATCTGTAACTTTCAAGGTTATATCATATAGGTCTTGAGTGTGGTGACAACATGTCATTATCATTCCGCAGTCATCGTCACATAAACCGTCTTCATTGAGATCCCATTCGTAGGATATTATCTCACATTCGTGGAATACATAGGTTGTTGATGCATTTAAGGTTATATTTTCACCTGTGTCTGGGTGTTCTGGTATCCAAAAAAAGTCCGCTTTTGGCGGTTTTGATGGTTGTGTATCTGTATTTGAAGAGACCATAGGTAAAAAAGAGGTGGTAATGAGGGTTGCAATTATCAGCGTCTTTAAAATATTTTCATTCATGATTTTGCCTCCCACTTATAAATTTAATACTAAAAACGATTAGGTTTTATAAAAAGTTTTTGATTATATTTAGTTAAAATAAAAAATTATAAAAAATATATTGGTTTCATATAAATTTAATTTTTTTATTGATGAACTATTTTTCCTATTTTAAAAAAATTTTGTTTTATTTCTTAGAAATACTTATGGTGGAAGGTTTTTTTATATGATAACAAAAAGAACTATATTCTTTTTCTTCTAATAGAAACCATAACATTATCGCCATTAATGTAAAAAGGATTTCAAAACCAGGAATACTCCAATTTTCGTTTTCTTTTTTGTATTTTTTTTCTTCTAATGTATGGTTGTTTTCTGGTAAATGTTCCAAGATCTGTGTGTAGGTGTTTTGTCCTGATGCATTTAAACAATTTAGGATGGTTGTAAGTATAAGAATTAATATGAATGATGGCAGTATTTTAAATTAAATATTGTTTTTTTTTTATAACGTGCAATTATTACATTCTATACTATCACAAATTTCCTGATGTGGCTTCCATCGCAAAGCCCAGGATTTAATCTGACTGATAATCGGTATAAAATCCTTTCCACTTTCAGTAAGTGAATACTCGGTTTTTACTGGAAAACTTGAAGCATCAACCTTCCGGTTAATTAGCCCTTCCTTTTCTAGTTCTCTAAGACGAGCAGTTAAAACCTTAGGTGTAATTTCTTCCATCTTTTTTTTAATTTCAGAATATCTTTTTTTCTCCTTTTCACCTTTATAAAGCTCTAGCAATATAAGAAGAGTCCATTTCTTGGAAATAAAACTCATTGTTTTGTATACAGTGCAGTCTTCATTCATACTATACATTTAGAAACTCTAACCTATAAATACCTTTGTATACATGACATAGCTTGTATACAAAAGATACTAGATATTAATAAAAAAAATTTTTAGAAAGTGGAGGAAAAAATTGGACTATGTTTTGTTATCAATGTCAAGAAACAGCAAAAAATGAAGGATGCACCATTATTGGGTGTATGTGGTAAGAAAAAAAATGTTGCTGAACTTCAAGACCTTTACATACATTTGATGGAAGGATTAGCAGTCTGTAATATAGAAAGAAAAAAACAAGGAGATAAAACAGATAAAGTAGATGATTTTATCACTGAAGGATTATTTTCAACTATTACTAATGTAAACTTTGATAAAAACTATTTCTTGGAAAAAAATAGATGAAACATTAAACCTACGCGATCAGATTAAAAAAGAAATAGAAAACCTGCCAGAATACGATGCAGTATCTTGGAATCCTAAAAACAAAAATGCTGTATTTGAGAAAGCCAAAAAGGCCGGAGTTTTAAAAGAAAAAGACGAGGATATCCGTTCGTTAAAAGAACTGTTAACATATGGAGTTAAAGGAATAACAGCATATTATCACCATGCAAAAACCCTAGGTTATCATGATGAAGAAATAACAAGATTTATGCAACATGCATTAACCACCACATTAAAGAAAGATATTAACGTCGACGATCTTACAGACATGGTTTTAGAATGCGGTAAAGTAGGAGTAAAAACTATGTCATTACTTGACGAAGCTAACACCAGCACATATGGACATCCAGAAGCCACCACCGTTGATCTCAAGGTAGGAGATAAACCGGTTATACTTATCAGCGGCCATGACCTAAAAGATTTGGAGGAATTACTAAAGCAAATAAAAGATACTAAAGTAGATGTATATACCCATGGAGAGATCTTTCCAGCTAATGCCTATCCTCAGTTTAAAAAATACAGTCATTTCAAGGGTACCTATGGTGGATCATGGTGGAGGCAAAAAAAGGAATTCGAATCTTTCAACAGTCCTATCCTTATGACTACTAATTGTTTGGTTCCGCCTAAAGAGTCCTATCAAGATAGGGTTTATACAACGAGTATGGTTGGTTTTTTAGGTTTGAAACATATTTCTGATAGATCTTCTGATGCTGAAAAAGATTTTTCAGCTATTATCAATCATGCAAAAAAATGCAATCCTCCATCTGAGATCGAAAATGGGAGTTTGACGATTGGTTTTGCCCATAAAACTTGTCTAGAGTCTTTGGATAAAATAATTGATCTGGTGGATTCTGGTAAAATTAAGAGTTTTGTAGTTATGGCCGGATGCGACGGCCGTCATAAAGATCGCGAGTATTATACAGATTTTGCAAAAAGTTTGCCAGATGATTCTGTGATTCTTACAGCTGGTTGTGGAAAATATAGATATAATAAACTAAATTTAGGTGAAATTGATGGTGTTCCTCGGCTTCTTGATGCAGGTCAGTGTAATGATTCGTATGCTTTAGTATTACTTGCTCAGAAACTAGCTGAAAGACTTAATGTTGACGTTAATGATTTACCTATCGTATATAA
>JAZKSQ010000150.1:0-4216 GCA_036625995.1 Thermoplasmatota archaeon
ATGAAATAGTGAACTCTCTTTCTGAAAAAAAAATTGGACAGAGTACATGTATCGGCCTTGGTGGTGATCCAATCATTGGTACTACATTCATTGATTCCCTAGAAGCGTTCGAAAAAGACAAAGAAACAAAAGCAATAGTTTTAGTAGGAGAAATCGGCGGGACAGCTGAAGAAGAAGCTGCAGAATACATAAAAGAATATATCTCAAAACCTGTGTTTGCATTCATTGCAGGGAGATCTGCACCACCGGGAAAAAGAATGGGACATGCAGGGGCGATTATCTCCAGAGGTAAAGGAACTGCAGAATCAAAAGTAAAAGCCTTTAAAAAAGCTGGTGTTGAAATCGCACAATTTCCAACAGATATCGCAGATTTAATTGAACAACAACTATAACCAAAAATAAATCTTTATATTTTTTTTATGTCTAATTTATTTATTGCTCAAATCTTTTCACCTACTTTTTTATAAATTTTAACAGAAAAAAAATTTTTTTGTTCTAAAAATTATTTACATGCACTTATTTTACCGGTGAAATAGATGATAACATTCATTATATCTATTCAAATTGATTGAATTGAATCTGCAAGAAGTATAATTGCATCAAATGGTTGTAATGTAAGAGAACCAGCAACTTTTTCACCGGTATTTACTTCGGGTGCTTGACTTCCAAATATCCGTTTAATACCCGTACGATTCCACACGCCAGACAACTCTGACGTATTGAAAGTATAAGGTTTGTTAAGCGGATTTACCAACACAAAACCGTTTTCGAAATCACGACGCCATGGACCAGCACCACCCTCATAAACCTTAAGGTTATCAACAGCTACCTTTCCACCATTTTTTAATAAAAATTTTAATTTAAAATCTCCGTCGTCATTGAGTGTCACTGGAAAACTCACGCTACCGGATTCACCTTTAATTAACTCTGGTATCATATAGGATCCTAAAACACCTTCAGAACAAGTTATCAAAGCGCTAAAACGATAATCAAGTGTCTCTAAGATTTTCCAGTCGAACTCAACTAAGTATGTTTCATCTTGCCTAAAAGAAATGCCTCCTGTTTTCGTATTAACCAACATGGTATCTGCTTGGGTATGAACGGGGTTATTTATCACCAACCGATTATTTTCAACTGTGCCCTCACCTTGCATACTTGAAGGTAAATTTCCTGAATCAAATGATTCTTCCCAGATTATTGTACCGTTGGACTTCAATTCCACTGCATCTCCTAGGGGCATACCTAGATATCCTTTATACTCTCGGTTCTCTACAGCCACACCGTTTTCATTGACCGAGTATTCATCAAACCAGGTAGCTGGACTTCGCATATCATAAAGGTCATACTCATAAAAACCATCATTTAAAAGAACTGTTCCCAGACCAAAACGATGGTGATCTATATCCTGATCAGTAGGTTCCAAATAGTTGCGATTAACTTCCTCTCCAGAAGAAATAATTTTTCCCTCATAACCTGCTCCCTCTAAAATATTTATTTGTGGTGCACGTGTATTTTTTTCTGCCTTGAAATAATCATCAAGAGAACGTCTCCATAGGCCTTCGTTGAACTGTAAGAGGTTATCATCATACCATGGAGTCATCCAAGATTCAAATGTATAACCATTAATGTAAGATGCTAAACAAAGATCAGGATTCCAACCACAATTACCTACTATAAGGGCATTATCCCCTAGTTTTGTCCTCAATCTCTGCAACAATTCAATAGTAGCAGAACGCGCCATTTCAGTAACCTCAGCAGGTGTTTCATCACGCTTACCGTTATGGTTAATATCATAATCAAACAAAGATGGTTTCGTATAATTTTTGATATGTGGATTTATACGTGCCTTCAAATTATCAAAGAAAATACCATCCCAGACACCAGAAGCCATAACATTATTTACAACCCAGTCTATTAGATAATCAGTATAGGTCTGACCATTAACTACGGGACAATTTTCCGAAAAATCCATCTTCCAAATATATTCCATATCAGCATCCAACACCTTGCTACCACTTGTGTCAGTTACAATCCATTCCTCAGCCATGTCATCTAAGAATTGAAAATGGGGGCTAATGGTGGCATGCGGAGGACGAGATTTTTCAGTGCCTTGTTCATGGGTAACACGATAAGGAAGAACCGTAATATTAGAATTCTTTTCTCGTAACCGTTTGACAAAAGAGGTGTCGTAAGTTTGCGCATCAATGATGGGTCCGACGACTACATCGAAAAATGCCAGTCTTTCCTCAAGTTCTTCAACTTGGTACACATGTTCATCTTCTGGGAAATTAGGCGCTGTGCCTCCTGCATCTGTCGCCCAATATGATGTATGTCCTCCGTAACTTCCGAGACGAGGATAAGGTAATTCGTCTAGATTATCCCATCTCTCCGGCGGATTTGTAATAGGAACTGGATCTAAGCGATAAATCTTAATGTTGTCTATAATGATGGAGGTATGTGTATGCGACGAAATTTTCAAATAATATGCATCAAAATTGTTGGTAGTTAATGCACCACTAGAAAAACTTCCTTCCTGGACTGCATTAGATAATAAAGGCATGCAATGAATAATATTATCTTCATTGTTTGCTCCTTCAGGATAAAAAAATGTCTCAACTACCGCCTCTCCAGTGTTTCCTCTTTTAAGGATTTTATAATCAAACTCAAAAATATAGTATTTATCAGGGGAAAGAGGCAGAGTTTCAGGATTAGTCTGAAGGCTATGGTATTTTTCAATCTTTATAGCTTTTTTTCCATCGATGGCATTATCAGTTAGCTCTGCATAGTTACTAAAATCAAGACCCAATTCGGGATTGGAGGATTCAAAATCATTAAAAAATATTTCAGTATATTCTCCTTTCCATCCATGAGGAGTCCCTTCTGAAATATCATCTGTTTCTGGCGGCGTAGATATATTAAGAAAAGTCAAAGACTCAACATCATCGGATTGATCTTCAGAATCCTGCATACATCCACTTAAAAACAAGCTTGCAACTATCAGCAAGGCTAGCAATTTAAAAACATATGGTTTTGCAATCTTTTTATACATAATCTCTCTCCTAAACTCAAATATGGTAACATATATATAGTTAATAAAGTTTACATATTACTGTTAACATCTATTTTAAAATATAAAAAATCGATAGTTTCATCTATAACTTTAACATATTTTTAAGAAAAAGGTATCTTTTCCCGATATCAACTTTTAAAAAAATATTGAACAGACCTAAAATCCAAAAAAAAAGACAACTATTTTTTTGCTTAAAAAAACCATTTTTCCACGAAAACTATATATACAAAAAACAACAAATGACATATGTTAGCAAAGGACATGGAGGAAAAAGATAGTGATTTCACCTTGTAAAAATTGCTCAAAAATATACAGAACCAGCAAAAAAGAATGCCCCAACTGCGGATGTAAACTTACACCCCTATAAAAAAAATAAAAGCTAAAAGGAAAAAAATATATGATAAAAGATAAAATAGATAAAAAATGCAATAAATGCCATCACAAATTCCCTTTCGATTTTACCATATGTCCACACTGCGGAAAAAAACACCTCAAAATAAAAAACATATAAAAAAAATTGTTTTTTTAAAACTCTCTTTTTTTCCAACTATCGAGAATAAGAGCACGTAAATCATCAACATCATCTGCATTTATCCAATCGTTATTAAAATCAATTTTTTCAGCAATCTCAGCAATCCACATCAAAGTGTGTAAATAAAAACTACGTTGATCAGGAGAAGCAAGGATAACAAAAAAAGCATATACCGGATCAATATCATCAGATAAAATAAGTCCTTTTTTTGTTCTAACTAAAAGTATCTCAAATTTATCCTTATCTGGAATTGTATGGGAAAATATAGCCACACCAGGATGAATAACCACGTTAGAATCGTTTTCTTTGTTCTTTAAAATCTCATATAACTTCTCATCATCAATATCAATTTTTTTCGACAATTTTTTAGAAATTAATTTAGCAAACTCATCAGGATGAAGAAGTTTGTTTAACTCTAAAATCTCACAATTCTTAATTAGCTCTTTGAAATGATTCTGTTCAATTTCATCTCTATTTATAAGGATTTCTCTTAATTCTTCATCAACCAGGTATCCAGTCGAATCTTCACCAGTAAGACGTTCTATCACATGCAAAAGCGAATACTCTCTCTTCACCCTTTTCCTTGCATAAAACCAATACCAACCCAATCCAAA
>JAZKSQ010000151.1:0-4211 GCA_036625995.1 Thermoplasmatota archaeon
ACACAAGAGAATTCACTTTTCCCTAGACAAAAAGATAGTGTAAACGAGATTAGAACACGTTTTCACTAGAAAATGACAAAAATAAGGATTTTAGCGGTATTTCCGCGAAACTGCTGGAGGAAATTAGTAGAAGTTGTTCAAAGCCTTACAATATGGTTTTTTCTTTTATCTTTCCGATCTAATCAAATCACTATATTTAGTATATGCGATTAGAACTATGATCCCTATAATCAACCCGGCTAGGACAAAACCTAGTATAACCCAAAATAGTTCTTTATCTTTAGCTTCTCTATATCCTACCTGTCTAATCAATCGATTTATGTCCTTTAATTTTCCCCTGATGACAAAATTGATAGCTGCGAAAATCAGAAAGATGATCCCTACGAAAACTATCAGAGTGATTATACCAGCTTTGCACAATAAATAAGCGTCCATTCGTTAAAAATTAGTAACGATGATTTTTTATATTCTAAATATCTTTTTACTAAAATCCAAATTAGACCTACAGATTGCAAAAAAAAAAACAAAAAATGAATATGAGATTACTAAATTTGGAGAAAAAATATTTTGATGGAAACAAAGAGATAATTTGGCAAATTTTATGTATAATGAAGACATTTGAACAAAGTAATGTATAAAAAAATTTGAGGGAGGTAAAAAGGAAAAATGGCTTTAGAGACAGTAGTAGATTCTATACAAACTGCTTTTAACAATGCAATCCAGTCGATAATAAATGTATTGCCTAATATACTTGCCGCCATAATCATCTTAATTATTGGATATATAATCGGTAAATTAGTTGGAGGAGCAATTAGAAAGCTTTTAGAAAAAGCAAGAGTTGGTGCAAGACTTGCAAAAAGCAAGCTTATAAAAAAGATGCTAAGTATCCTAGATATCACGTTTGAAAGACTTTTTGGAATGCTTGTATCTGTATTTTTCTATGTGATATTTATCCTTGCAGCAATTGATGTACTAGGTATTGCTATGCTTAGCAATTTTGTAAACCAGGTATTACTATATCTACCTAATCTAATAGCAGGGGTTCTAGTATTAATAGTAGGACTTGTAGCTGTTGAATGGATAACAACTTTTATTAGAAACACAACCCTCGAATACAACATTGAGGGAGCAAAGTTAATAACATCAGTTTTCAGAGCTATTCTAACGCTTGTTGTAATAATTATCACACTTGACCAGTGGAAGATAGACACTTCGATAATCTATACCTTGATACAACCATTAGCCTGGGGTATAGCAGCAGCGATAGCACTAGCCTTCGGCTGGGGTTTCAAAGACGTAGTTGCAAAATGGGCTGATAAAAAATCAAAAGAATGGATGAAAGAAAAATAAAAAAAAATTCAACCTTCTTTTTTCTTTTTTTTATTAATAACCTTTTAAAAAGTAGTTAGAATTACCCTGAAGCATAGAGAAAAACAAGGATAAGGGAGAAAAAAGTATGTCAGCATTTATAATAATTACTACACTTTTATGTTTTATAATATATCTAATCTTTATAACTGGTAGTGGAACAGATATATGGAAATATAGAGCTATGAAAAAATAGCCATTGGAATAATTCTTTCACTAGTTGTAGGATTTATCACAAGAAACATAATTGTAAAAAAAAAAGACCAAATGCTGAAACTGTTTTTTTTAGTATGCTTAAACATAAATTCGGGAGCCATCTGTATAGTAAATCTAAGATAAGACAGTATAATGAAATATTATGTAAAATATTGAGCCATAACATATGTGTTTTAATACAGGAGAGGTACAAAACTGGTATAAATGTTAATTTTAATAAATGCGCAAAATTACCAATTAGACAGTATCCTTAATAGTTATTATCCAAAGCTGATTATACCAATAGTTAAGAAAATTACTGCAAAAAAACCAAGGCTACAGTCTCTGCTATATTGTTTAAATCAATAATTGATTCAGCTTGATACGGATTTTCAGAAGAATTTTTGTGATATCCTAAAGAGCTAGTAGAGGAAGGTGACGCTCGTGGAAAACTTGCTCCGCAATTAGGACAGAATTTAAAGTTACCCTCGATTTTCATTCCACATTCAGGACAATAATTAGACATACCTTTTTATTTCCTCACAAGATAATATTTTTAAAAAAATCAATTTAGATGATTTAAATGTTTCTTTTATTTTCTAAGGCTGCAAGTATCTATTAAAAAAAAAGAAAAAGATAAAAAAATCTTTTAGTTTTTAGGCCAAAGACTATAGGCTTCTTCTTCAAGATTAGCTATTTCTCTTAGTAAATCCGCTACATCAGTAGGTTCTATATCTGCATGATCTGAGATTTCATAGACTCTGCTAAAATTGAAACCTGATTCATTATATATCATAGCGATATCTTCATAGCCTTTATCTTTTAGAACATCCGCTAGACTCTTTCTCATACCTACATAGGTGCCAAAGCTGGTTGCTAATGATCCTTGTTGACCTAACTGACCTAGATTAATAGATCCGTTTTCAAGACCATCTGCACAGGATCTTAAATTTTCCGGAGCGGTATCTGCATGTTTTTTTAGTTCTGATAATATTTCTGTAAAATTTTTCCCATAATCAGTATTTTCGGTTGCATAAATGAAGAACGGAGTCATTTCTTTCCATCCGTTTAAAAAAACATCCATAGGTAGAGATTTATTAGTGCTATTTACGCCTGAAGTAGCTATATTAGTATAAACGTTTTCTTTATCATAACCTGTTACCAACAGTGGTTCTGAACTAATTTTTATGCTAGGATAATATTTCTCCCAAAGTGTAGAGTTATCCATCCATGTAAAAACTGGATTTTTTGAAGATAACACATATTTTAATTTATTAAAAAACTCTGTTTTATTAGATAACTGTTTTTTATCTTCAATTTGGTTGAATTGTATACCAAAACCCTGTAGTGGACCATTTGATATCAAATGTGGTTTATAGCCGAGGTTTTTCATTACACTAGGTATAATAAATGGATTTATTATGTCTTCGGATTCATCCTCTTCTTCCTTTTCATCTTCGAAAACATCTTCGTCTTTTTTATTTCCCTCTTTTTTAATCTGAAACGATGTTGCAATACCTGTGTTAACGACAACATCGCTAAATCCAATATCCTTATCATAATAATTTAACAACATTGAAATACATGCAAGATAACATAGATGATAGTTATCTCCCTGCCAAGATGAAACATTAAGATAACAAGATTTAGGTATACTTTCATTAGAATCTTGTGAATCATCAGTTTGATTGGATACATCATCTTCGAATTCATTTGAGTCATCTGATTTTTTAAGGTTAGCATCATCTAAATTTTCAAGACATCCACTAAAACATCCACTTGCGATTAAAACAAAAAATATAGCTATCATGACTAGTTTTTTCATATTATAATTCCCTATCTCCTCAAAAAAAGAAAGATGCAGTTCTTTGTTTATTAAACTAATGAAAAAAACTGTTCTTTAAGTCACTCGCTCTAAAACTAAAATGTCAATAATCCTTGGTATTGCTTAGCTTAATTATTTATGACACATCTTAGTCCTCGATGGTTTTTTTTCTGTCTTGATTTGTTTTTTTTCCTTTAATAGAAAACATATTAGATTTGAAAATATAATACATATTTTTTTATCTGGTTTTTTTAAAGAATTAGTATGATATAGACATATATTCCAAGTTAGAACAGTTTAACCAATCCTTTATAAAGAACAATCGGTAGGGAATTCCCTTATTTCAAAGCCCTCTCCCCCACAGTTTTTTCTACGAGATATTATAAAGAAATTAAATATGCTATATACAGAATGTAAAAAAATTTTTTTATGGCGAAATTATAAAAATATGTTTTTTTGTATATATTCTATGTTTATATGAGAATTGCACATGTCTCTGACATACATTGTCATTTAGGAACAGATTTTAATGAGAAAATATATAACAAAGCTTGCAGTATTTTAAACGATTTTAAAACTGATTTTATCTTCATATCCGGCGATCTTACTACAAATGGTCTATTGGTAGAATATGAGCTAGCAAAGGAAAAATTGAAAAACATAAATGGAGATAAAGTTTTAGTTCCAGGTAATCATGATGAACGGAACCTAGGTTTTAAATTATTTCCCGAGTTTTTCGGTAAACCAAGTTTTATTTATAATTATGATGATATAACATTTATAGGTCTGGCATCTAGTGAACCTGACAAGGATTAGGGACGAT
>JAZKSQ010000152.1:0-4205 GCA_036625995.1 Thermoplasmatota archaeon
GCATTTCCTTTAAAAACAACGGTTCTTTTATCAAAATCTTTATCGAGGGCTTTAGGAGGCTTTGTGGTAACTAGAGTTACTTCGTCGACATCGGTTATGTTTGCAGATAAAACTCCATCTATACCACAAACAGCACCAGAAGGTAGATAGATTTTACCTTTATTTTTTTGAGCTAAATTTTTAAGTTTATTTCGAAAATCATCATCAAAAAGACTTCCTATGCTCATTATTATCAAGTCTTTGCCAGCAGTTATTGTTTTTTCAGCGTATTCTTTGACAGCCTGTTGAGAAGCTGCTTCAAAAACTACGTCTACACTATCTAAAAAATCGTCTACAGTGGAGATTTTACTTTTTTTGAGAGATTTATTAAGATTTTCACTTGCTTTTTTATCTATGTCATATAGATAAATTTCTTTAATGTCATCCATGTTATCTGCGGCTTTTGCTACATCACTTCCTATGGCTCCGCAACCAATCATTCCAAGCTTAATTTTCATTTTCAAATCTACCAAAAAAATTTAAAATATCGGATGGATATAAAAGTTTGTTGCGGGATTATGGATGAAATTGATTTTTATATTAAGGAAGATTTAGATGATATAGGAGATGTAACCTCAGATAATCTTTTTGAAGAAGAAAAAGGAAAAGCGAGGATAACCGCAAAAGAAAAATGTATGTTAGCGGGTATGAAAGAATCAGAAAAAATATTTCAGAGATTTGATGCTGAATTAAAACAAATTAAAAAAGATGGAGATACAGTTTCTAAAAATGAAACTGTCGCGGAAATAAAGGGGAAAGTCCGTTCAATATTAACAGCTGAAAGATTGGCTCTAAACGTTATATGTAGAATGAGTGGAATTGCTACAGCGACCAACAAGATAGTAAAAAAAGCTCTGAAAATGAATCCCAATGTAAATATTGCGGCTACTAGAAAAACGACTCCGGGTTTTAGAAAATACGAAAAAAAAGCTGTAGAAATAGGTGGAGGAAAACCACACCGATTTGGACTATTTGACGCCGTTATAATTAAGGATAACCACATAAAAAAAGCCGGAGATATAACAAAAGCAATTAAAAAAATTAAAAAAAAGATACAAAATAAAACTATCGAAGTAGAAGTTCAAAATATCTGGGAGGCAAAACAAGCAGCCAATGTTGGTTTAGACGTAATAATGCTAGATAATTTTACGCCACAAAAAGCCGAAAATGCATACACACAAATAAAAAAAATAAATAAAAATATAAAAGTAGAAATTTCTGGTGGAATAACACCTGAAAATATCGAAAGATATGCAAAATATGCTGATAGAATATCTATGGGATATATTACACATTCAGTTGGAAGTAAAGATTTTTCTTTAAATTTAATTTAATCTAAATAAAAACCCTGAGGATAGAAAGTATTTAATAACCAAAAAACATTTACAATATTGAAAAAAATATAATAATAGTACTAGCCTGGGGATAAAAAGTCCTTGTTTATAATTTGAGGGAATGGTGAATTATAAATGAAGAAAATTATAAAAGATGCAATTAATCATAATAATGACAAAACTGCCGGTAAAAATAAAAACAAAAAATCTCAAAATAAGAATCCAAAAAATAACGAGGATAATATGAAAGATTCACTTACAAGACAATCTGCAGATCGTGAATTAGAAAAAATGGTTGAAGAGTTACAGACAGATATAAAAGTAGTTGGATGTGGAGGAGCCGGTTCCAATACAATAGCTAGATGTCTTGAACAAGGAATAACCGGCTCGGAACTTATAGCAATAAATACTGATGCACAACATCTACTAACTGTAGATGCTAACAAAAAAATATTGATAGGAAGACGACTTACCCGTGGTCTAGGAGCAGGCTCTTCACCTGAAATAGGTTTAGATGCAGCAAAAGAAAGTGAACAAGATATCAGAGAAACAATAAATCATTCAGACATGGTGTTTGTCACATGTGGATTAGGTGGAGGAACAGGTACAGGCGCAGCGCCAGTAGTCTCACAGATAGCCAAAGAAACCGGAGCTTTGACCATCGGGATAGTAACCCTTCCATTCAACGCGGAAGGCCTAGTAAGAATGGAGAACGCTGAAAAAGGATTGAAAAATCTAAAAGAATCATGTGACACAGTAATTGTCATACCCAATGATAAACTTCTAGATATAGTCCCGAATCTTTCCCTTAATGCAGCTTTTAAAGTCGCTGATGAAGTACTTATGAGATCGATAAAAGGTATCACTGAGATGATTACTATGCCTGGTTTAGTAAACCTCGATTTTGCAGATCTCAAAACAGTTATGACCCGTGGTGGTGTAGCTATGATAGGGCTTGGAGAAGCGGAAGGAAACAACAAAGCAACTGATGCAGTAGTGGAGGCACTAAACTCTCCTCTATTAGAAGTGGATATATCAAACGCAACAGGTGCTCTGGTGAATGTAACTGGTGGTGAAGATATGACTATTAAGGAAGCAGAAAAAGTAGTAGAAGAAATATATTCTAGGATAGATCCCAACGCTAGAATAATCTGGGGAACCACTGTCGATGAAGGTCTTAAGAAAAATCTTAGGGCTATGCTTGTGATAACCGGTGTAGAATCTAAACAGATTATGGGTCCTTCAAGGCAGACGTTTAAAAAAGATGAATACGGAATAGATTTCGTGGCTTAATAAGAAAAAAAATAATTTTCTTTTTCATAAAAAAAATAAAATTAATCATTTTTTTCTTAGATAGAATTTAGTTTATATACAATAAAAAAACCCGTTGCTTTTAAAAAGAATTGAAAAGATAAGCAAATTCTTTATATATAACTATCTATTTGACAAATCTTATTCAGATTAACAAAAAATATCTCATTATAAGCTAAATGAGTTGAATAAATTGATTTGATGAGGTGTCTTACGAAATTGAAAAAATCAAAAAATAAATCCGGTCGAAAAGAAAAGGGTTTTGTAGATAAAGCCTGGGATTTACAACATGATATCGAGAAAAGACAGGAAAGAATAGGTAAAGGAAAGTACGGAAGAGTACTTAAGATGGCAAGAAACCCTACAGAAGAAGAATATACTAAAACATTTAAAATAGTTGGTATAGGTATTCTTATAATCGGTGGAATAGGATTTTTGATATTCCTGTTAGCCAGTGAAGTGGCGCCATGGATTGGAGACATGCTTGGATGGATTTAAAAAATAAGAAATTTTTTTAGATGAGGGATTAAAGAATAATGACAAACGAAGAAACAGACGAAAACAATGAAGACGAAATTAACTCTAAAATATTTTCTATAAAAACAAGAGTAGGGCGAGAGCAAAATACAGCTAATCTCATTGATAGCCGTGCAGATAAAATGGATCTTGATATATCCTCATTATTTGTAACACCTGAACTTAGGGGATATATATTTTTGGAGGGATTTAACAAACAGAGGATAAGCGATATGATAAGGACGATATCATATGCCAGAAAAATCCTTGATGGAGACGTACCGTTTAAACAAATAGAACATTTTCTCGTACCTACGTCGGCTGTTGCAAAAATCGCTGAGGGAGATCTAGTGGAAATGGTATCAGGGCCTTTTAGAGGAGAAACAGCTAAAGTTACACATATAGATGATACTAAAGAAGAGATAACTGTAGAGCTTTTAGAATCTGTGGTACCAATTCCGATAACGGTGAGAGGAGAGCAGGTAAGAGTTGTAAAAAGAAAAGAAGAAGAAAAGGAGACATAGATAAAAGATGGCTGAGACAATAGAGGCATTAGTTGAAGGAGGCAAAGCATCAGCAGGACCGCCTTTGGGACCTGAGTTAGGGCCTTTAGGCGTTAATATAATGGAAATTGTAAACGCGATAAACGATAAAACTAAGGATTTCGAAGGAATGAAAGTACCGGTTAAAGTCACAGTAGATCCAAAAACCAAAGAATACGAAATAGAGGTAGGAACACCTCCTGCTGCATCTCTAATATTAGAACAAATAGATGCAGAAAAAGGATCAGGTGCAGCATCGACACATAAAGTTGGTGACCTAAAAATCGATCAAGCAATAAAAGTAGCAAAGATGAAACATGGAGATTTACTGGGCAGAGAGCTTAAAGAGAAAACCAAAGAAGTCATAGGTACATGTGTATCGATGGGTGTAACTGTTGAAGGAAAAAAACCTCAAGAGACACAAAAAGAAATAGATGAAGGCAAATACGACTCGAAATTCTAA
>JAZKSQ010000153.1:0-4180 GCA_036625995.1 Thermoplasmatota archaeon
AGGTGGAACCAACAGGAGTAACTTGGTACGGACGCGGCGGGATTCGAACCCGCGACTGCTGGCTTAGAAGGCCAGAGCCATATCCAGACTAGGCCACGCGCCCAAAAAAACCTTGTCTTTCAAAAAGTTAAAGTGATTTTTTAACTATTTTTTTTAGCCATGATAAACTGGAAACTCTACATAAATCTTTTTTTTCTAAAAAAAATTAAGATTAGGGAAAAAATGTTTTTTTTTAGAGCTAGATGAATAACCGTTTTAAGAGCCCGAAACAATAGTTCGTCTTTTTTTATTCGTAAGGAGCTGCTTCTTCAAGCAAGTCTACATGGGTAAGAATCATTCGTCTACAGCAGTATCGGTTGACACCTAAATCATCTAGTATTTCTTTAGGTGTCTCCTTAGGTTTTTTTCCTTCTTTGATTGCTTGATTGTATGCTTCAGCTCTTTTTTTATATTTTTCGTAGATGTCACCCAATACTTTTCCGCAGGTGAAACATCTTATAGGTATTATCATATATTTTTCACCTATATGATTTCTGTCTTTTCTTTCTAGCTCCTTTACCTAATGGTTTCTTAGATTCTTTTCTACGAGGATCACTAACTAACAGACTACGGTCATGTTCTAAGAAAGCAGTTCTAAGTTTAGAATCACCAGTATATTCAACAAGTCCTCTAGCTATGGCGGTTCTGATAGCGTTGGCTTGACCCATGACTCCTCCGCCTTGCACGTTTACATCTATATCTATTTTCTCCATAAATTTTTCAGCCATAGATATAGGCTCCATTATCTTCCAACGTGCTATAAGAGGAGTATGTATTTCAACAGGTTTCTTGTTTATCCTGACACGTCCTTTTCCTTTTTTTACACTAGCTCTAGCTACAGCTGTTTTTCTTTTACCTGCAGTGTTGACTACTTTCTTTGCCATATTTATATCCTAGCTCCTAAAGATTTCGATAGTTCTTCAAGGGTAATATAATTTAAAGGTTTTTTCTCAATATCTTTTAGTTCTTCAAAATTTTTATCTTCTATTTCTTCAGGTATACCTATATAACATTTTAATCTTTTAAAAGCCTTTCTCCCATATGGTTTTTGATAAGGCATCATGCCTCGAATAGTTCTTTTCAATATTTTATCAGATGTACGGGGAAAATACGGTCCTTTACGATAGGTACCTACTTCTCTTTTTTCTCTGTAACGATTTTTTATCTTTTTTTTCTTACCTGTAATTATCGCTTTTTCAGAGTTTACCACCACTACTTTTTCCCCATCTAACAGTTTTTTAGTTACAAAGGTAGCTAAACGCCCCATTACTTTATCAGTTGCATCTATTATCGCAGTCATAGTATTTTACCCCAAAATCCTAATATTTTTACCTTCTGGATTATTTTTCATAACTTCTTGAATCGTCATATATTTGCCATCGGCTTCTTTTATCTTTTTTTTGGCTTTTTCAGAAAAGTCCCATGCGGCTATATCATGTTTCCCGCTGATTTTACCTCCGGATAAAACTTTACCGGGAATCAAAGCTGTCTCGTTTTCTTTTAAAAAATCGTCTATTTTGTCTAAATTCACCTCAGACCAGTTACGGGAAGGTTTCTCTAGTCTTTTAGCGATGTCTCTCCAGATGTCAACATTTTTTTCTCTAGACTGTTTTTTAAGATCATGAATCAAAGATTCTAGTATTGGATTAGTCTTTCTATTCTTCTTGACCATAATGGCAAATACCTCTGAAAGATTAATTGTTTTTTGAAATATACGGTAAGTCAGGGTTATTTATAAGATTTTTGGGAGAAAACATTAAAAAATAACACTTGAATTAAAACTTTCTATGAAAAACCTAATTTCAGTATGCGGAAGCGACAGCGGAGATAAAAATTTATCCGAAAAAACATTGAAAACAGCTGAAAAAGTAGGATGTCTAATCGCGGAAAGAAACGCAGTTCTTGTATGTGGTGGACATGGAGGAATAATGAAGGCAGCATGTAAGGGATGTAAAAAAACCCAGGGTCTCACCGTTGGTATAATGCCTTATAATAAAAAAGAAGCAAACCCTTATATCGATATTGCGATACCCACAGATCTAGGAAACATAAGAAACTATCTTGTAGCAAACACAGGGGATGTGACCATTGCTCTTGGAGGGAGATGGGGTACATTAAACGAGATATCTTACCGGATGATAACCGGAAAACCCCTTATCTTAATAAAAAACACAGGAGGCACAGTAGATAAAGTTATCAAAGAAAATTTTATTGAAAAAAATAACCCACAGGTATATATCGTAGACTCAGCTGAAGAAGCAGTAGATAAAGCATTCGAAATAATAAAAAAAAATAGATAAAAAAAAAGAACTTAATTTTTTTTTATTTTATGTCTACGTGATATCCATTGTTAGATGATTTTTTCTCTTTTTCAATAGAGACATCTAACACTCCGTTTTTATAGGTAGCCTCGGTAGTCTTCGGTTTAACCGAAGAAGGGAGATCGACTTTTTTATGATATTTACGTTGACTGGCGTTAACATCGATAACTAACTTATCTTTAGTTACGTTAAGGTCGATATCTTCTTTTTCTACACCAGGAATCTCTACGGTTACAGAAATATTTTTTTTATCCTCCATTACATCAGTCAGAGGTTCACGTTCATCAGAAATGGATGTTTCACCATCGGAAGACCTTTTAGAACGATTTCCGAATTCCTCTATATGGGGTTTACCATCTGGACCTAGATGAAAGTTGAAACCATGGACGAAAGATTTACCAGGTTTAATATCACCTCGGTTGCGAAACATTTTTTCCATCATACGTTCCATTTCTTTAAACATACGCTCGAATTCATCATCGAAACCGAAAAAATCAAAAGGATCTCTTCTACGTCTGTTTCTTCTTTTATCTTTATCTCTGTCATCAAAATATCCCATAACTATCACCTCTTAGGATTTTCAAAATTTTTTTTGAACTTGATTATCAAACCCTTTTTCTCTTTAAGAGATATTCTACTTTGAACTTCTATATAAAACTTATGATTTAAGCTAAAAAAAAGGAGAAAAAAGTATTATTTTTGGCCTTCATAAAAAATCTTAGATAGGATGAATCAATTAGAAAAAAATAGAGAATCTGCTTTTTTTTTAGTGTCTGCCAGAGGATGGTAATTTAAAAAAACTTGAAGATCGTAAATTCTTTTTTAGCTGAGTTTCCAGTATAGTCATTGGCAACTACAGTAACCTGATGTTTTCCAAAATCAGCGATATCCTATACTATTTCATAAGGAGGTATTATTACCTCTTCAGTAATTTTTTTCGTCTATTGAAAATGTAACATTTTTGATTCCGGATTCTTCGTCAGTTGCGTCAGCTTTTATAGTTATATCACCAATTACAATTTTATTTCTCGCCGGCATTTCTTTTATCATCGTTGACATATATTCCATCTTCCGGTTTTATGATACTTAACTCAGGTTGATTTTCTTCATCTTCTATGGTGACATTAGCTGTAACTGTGTCCTGATTCTGCTCATATAATGCTGAGTCTGTAACAGTCAGCGTAACTGTATATTTTCCAACTTCTGAATAGATATGAATCGGATCTTGCAGCATAGCTTTTTTTACTTCCATCGCCGAAATCCCATTCGAAATTATATGGTTTTATACCTCCCTTTGCGTCACCATAGAATTCAACTGGTGTATTAACATGTCCATTATAAGGATCTTATAAATTCAGCAGTTAAATCGTTGTTGTCATCTTCGGCTTATCTATTTTCTGTCTCCTTTAGCTCTTGTTGACCGATTGTGATAGGCGGGACAACTATTATTAATCCTGCTATCAGAGAAAAAATTATTCTCCTATCCATACCTATCACCCAATTAAAATGCACATATAAATAATGATACAAAAACTAACTTAATAACAATTTGAATTTAACATAAAAATAGTTAGAGACTAAAAACACTAGAATAAATCTATAGATAACCCATAAATTTTCAACTATTTTTTTTGTCAAAAAAAAAAACAAAAAATAAAATAATAAAAACTGATTTCTATCCCTATATTATGGCAAAATATTTAAAAAAGCATTTGTTTTAACTTTACAAAAAAAAAGAGAGATTTTTTTGTCGCTAGGATAGGTTGAGGAAAAATGAAAGATCATACGCTTTACGTAAACCATTTAATTGATAAGATAAT